>JAXJYR010000344.1:0-3989 GCA_036306885.1 Longicatena sp. | reverse complement strand
TGCCTTAATAGCTCAGTTGGTAGAGCAACCGGCTGTTAACCGGTAGGTCACAAGTTCGAGTCTTGTTTAAGGCGCCATGGAAAAAGTAATCCGATACAAAGTATCGGATTTTTTTTATACATTTGACTACACCAAAAAAGTGGTTCACTTAAATGAACCACTTTTTTTATATTAGTTGAAGCCATTGATTTTGAATACATAGCTTTGTATTAAATACTTTTACTTCATCATTAAACTGAATTTGAATCATTGAAACATTTACTTTTTTAATTGTTCCTTCTCCAAAGTTGACATGACTTACACGTTTTCCTACTTTTAAATCTGCCATACGTACTTTCTTTCTTACTGGAGTTTCTTCGACTTTAGTTTCCGTATTTGTTTTGGTATATAATTCAAACAAATATGGTGATGCATATAAACGCATATCCCCTGCTTGTTTCGCAGTAAAGAATTCTAATTCATTTTTCGCTCTTGTCATTGCGTGATAGAAGACATTACGTTCCTTTGCGTCATCCTTACGTGGTAAAATCCCTTTTATACAATCTAGGAAACAAACACGTTCAAACGCTAATCCTTTAACACCATCAATTGGCGCAATTACTACTTTTGCATCTGTGCTAGATTGTGCTTTTTGTAAATTCGATAATCGATATAAAAATTCATCTGGTTTAGGATAACGTTTAGCAATTGCAAGTAACGCTAGTATAACTGGATCTTGTAAGGAACGATTCATCAACTTAACATATAATCCATAGTCAAGTTTTTCCATAATAAATTGAATCAATTCAGCACTTGGCAAAGTTTCCGCAATACGAATATTTTCTATCATTGATTGAAGACGTTGTTTCATTGATGACTCCATATTCGATTCCATCAATGCATGATAAACATCAACTTGTTCTTCTTTCTTCATACGATCACTAATTTCCGCTAATACACGTTTTGAAACATCTAAGCCTAATAGACGATATACCTCATAAAAAGCTTGCATATCACGTGAATCAATCATTAATTCCACAAGATTCCATATATCATTTACAATTTTATCTTGTACAAAATGTTTTACACTCCCATTTAATTGATAAGGGATATCTTTTGATTGAAAATATTCTACTAATGGTGCAGCCATCGCAAAATGACGATATAAAAAGGCTGTTTCTACACCATCGCTTATTTTATTTTCTGCATATGCATAAAGACGTGATAAATCCACAAAGTTTTTAAATTTAATATCCGTTATTTCTTCTCTTTGTGCTTCTACATTAGTTATTTTCTTAAATTCACAGGCTTTTTCCCAAATCGTTTTACTACAACGATAATGTTCTTTTAAGTGAAAAGTCTTACCATCTACATATACCTTTTCAAAGTTTAATAAAACATTGTCTACTTCTAATGGTAAAGCACTACTATCCTGATCTGCAAAATAAACAAGTTCACTAGTACCCTTCATTAGATTTAAAATGATATGAGCTCCATAACAAACATCCTGTGCATCATCAACATGAATCACACGATATTGTCTTTGTAATTCCTTCAATAAAGCACTATCACTTTGTAATGCACTTACACAATCCCAAATAATATCATCATAATCCATAACCTCTTTACGCGCCTTCATTGCCGCATATTCATCACAAAGTAGCTTTAAATCTACCCCTTCTACACTTGAAACAAGGGTACTTTTATTACTACCTGCATTGCGATATTGCGAAATTTCAGACATCAAAGTCATAGCATCTTCTTTACTAATTAATAAATTGAAAAAGTCTTTACATAAACGGGCAATAATAGGCGTTAATTCCTTATAAGCTTTACGCATTGGCTTTTGATGAAAATGCATATATTTCTTTAATACATTATATGCAAAAGAGTAAATATCAATCATTTTAGGTTTTTCTAAACCTTCAAATGTTGACTCAAAATACTTCTCACAGTACTTTGTCGCATCTTTATTCATCGTTAAGTTTAAGATTTCATTGGGCTTATATTCATGTGCTACCATATAATATGCACTACGAGATAGCATTAAAGTAGTCTTACCACTACCACTAATACCCCATACTAATTTAGGGCATGTATCTATTGTAAAACACTGAGCCAAATCATCAGTAAGATTTAATTGATATTGATTTAAAAATGTTTTAATTTCCATATAATCACCTACACAATTTCACCTTATTATTATACCTCATTTCCTTATAAAATAGTAATTTGTAGGCTTTTTAATTTTTGAACTTTTTAAAATCTTTTTTTACCTTTTTAACTGTAAGGGATTTCAATAAAATCATTATTTTTATGCAAAATATGCACTTATTCCTAGATAGATTCCTTGCGAAAAAGCTTTAGGATGATTTTTTAATTTTTCTAAATCAGATGCATTCGTTAAATAACCTAATTCCACTAGCAATGCCGGCATCTTTGTATTTCTTAACACAAACAAGGATGGATTAAATCTTACTCCGTTATCTTTTACATTTGTTACTTCGTGTAGTCCATCTAAGATATTTTGAGCTAATGCTTCACTTTCTTCATTGTTTTGGTATAGATATACCTCTGCCCCTTGGATATTAGAATTGGTATTCGCATTTGCATGAATAGAGATAAAGTAGTCTGCATTCCATTCATTTGCCAGATCAACTCTTGCCTGTAAGGATTCTCTTATTGTCGTTCCTAATACAGTATCTGCACTAGGTCGTGATACCTTCGCTTCAAAACGGACATCGTTATTTAATAGCTCTGCTAAAAATCGTCCTACTATAAAGGTTACATCCGCTTCTTGGGTATCTCCTGCATTTGCCCCTGCATTAATTAAAGAAGGATTGTGTCCTTGATCAATAAAAATTTTAATTGTCATAAAATCGCCCTTTATAAATTATTCACTTGTTACGAAAATGTGTTGAATTAATATTTATTTAATAATTTATTTATTGTTTTTTTTTACATAATTCGTATAATAAACTTGATAAGAGAGGAGTTCTATATGATTTTAAATTTTATTCGTGGTTTTTGTATGGCACTTGCGGATAGTGTCCCTGGTGTTTCAGGTGGAACCATCGCCTTTTTATTAGGTTTTTATGATCAATTTATTGGTTCCTTAGATGCGTTAATGAGTGGAACAATGGAAGAAAGAAAAAAAGCAATTGTCTTTTTATGTAAAATTGGAATTGGTTGGGTAGTAGGATTCATTGCTGCTGTCTTAGTTCTTGCAAATATATTTGAAACAAATATCTATCAAATTTCATCTTTATTTATTGGATTTATTATTTTTGCGATTCCTATTGTTGTATTAGAGGAAAAAGATTGTTTAAAAGCGACATTGTCAAATCTACTTGGTCTATTCATTGGAATTGGAGTCGTATTTGCAATCACTTACTTTAATCCTGTTTCAGGAGGTGAAGGAGGAGTTGACCTAGCAAACCTTAATTTAGGCTTAGGTATTTACATTTTCTTCTCTTCAATGTTTGCGATTAGTGCAATGGTCCTTCCTGGTATTAGTGGTAGTACTTTATTGTTAATCTTTGGATTATATGTTCCAATTATTTCAGCAATTAAAGCTTTCTTACATTTTGAACTTCAATATTTCTGGGCCTTACTTGTGTTTGGACTTGGTATTATTACAGGTATTATTTTAGTAATTAAAATTATTCGCTGGGCTTTAGCAAATCATCGCTCATTTATGATTTTCTTAATCATCGGAATGATGCTTGGTTCTATTTATGCAATTATCATGGGACCTCAAACTTTAGCTGAGCCGAAAGCTCCATTATCATTACAAACATTTAGTATTCTATGGTTTGCAATTGGTGGTGCCGTTATTATCGGTCTTCAACAATTAAAGAAAATTTCAGATAAATAATTATCAATCGGCTATCAAAAGGATAGCCTTTTTTTATAGATGAGAAAAAGACCAAGAGAATGAATTCCCTTGGTCTTTTATTATCATTTACAGACTATTTTGCTGTAGCGTATTTAATTGTAGAGTATGGAGT
>JAXJYR010000343.1:0-9634 GCA_036306885.1 Longicatena sp. | reverse complement strand
TTATTATACATTAAATATCGCTTTATCTTGTGATGCTGTGTTATCTAGTGATATCGAAGGAATACTTCAAAGTAAAAAAGAAAAGATAGCATTTTGTTTAAATGCCGAAAATGATTATTGCGTAGATATCGAACAATTAGTGGAGGATGAATATCAGCTTTTATTATCTTGTGTGCAAGACTATCAAGTGATTTATCAATGGAATGGTTGTTTTAAAGCACAACCTTTATTTCACTTGTGTCACGATAGTGAACTCCAAATTCAATTAGAACCCTTCGAATATGGTGGAATGCTATCGATGCGTTTGCTTCAAGAAGATGCCAATGGTCAGCTATCATTATGCACATCGGGGACATATCACATTCAAATGAAGGGTTATGGCTATAGCCATACCCACTGTTTTCATGAAAACAATGGGTATGAGATTGCCTTGTGCAATCTCAAGGCGATGACTTATCAAGTATCTTTATGTGAAGGGACAGCGGTGCAAATTCAGGCTGAGGATGGAAGTGAATGTAGTTGTTTCGAATTAACCCAAGAAGATTTGGCGATTGATATTATTTTAAAATATGTTGCCGAGGATGTCGTAGTGAAGTTAGATAATGCGCAAGAATGTGTTTGTCTACTATGTCATCATAATCAAGAGGAAATGCTACGTTTTTATGCAGGAAATCAATATACCTGTATTCTAAGTCAACTACCTCATGGTTTGTATGAAATTAAGGGATTGTATGATCAAAAGTATTTAATTGATATCAATCATCGCCCCCAAGGATGTCAGTTTAAGTATGATGGGAATGCCTTAGAGATTATTTTACACTTACAGACAACTTGTGCAATTGATGTTCAAATGGAACCTAAATTATCTTCTCAAGGACCTTATGAACTCGTATATAAATGTAATCAAAAGCTCCAAAGGCTTTCTTTCAATAAAGATAATCATTATCATCAGCTTCTTTATTGTCAAAAATATGATGAAATTGAAATGATAATGGAAGATGCACTATTTATGTTAGAGGGTGAACAGTGGGATGGAACAGGTTTTCAAGTAATTGATGAACATTTAACTGTCCAAATTATGTTAAATCCATCACGTTGTGTTTTATTGATGGAAAAAAGCCAATGTAGTTGTATGGAAGATAAAATTTCTTTTGAAATGGAATATGATGGTCAAAAAGCGCTTGTGGAAATGAACCAACAACGAGGAATTCGTTTACCCAAAGGAAAATATCGTTTTATTCATGATGATTATGCATTTGTGTTAGATGGAGTAGAAGGTACAACTTTTGATTTACAGGAAGACCAACATCATTTGATGATTGTGAAAAAGACCAAAGGTAGTCGTTTATTCATTCAAAGTGACAAAGAATGTCAAGGAGTATTAATCGGTGAGCATAATCAATTTGCATTTGTCTTAAATGCTGCGAATCAATATTTGGCAGTAATTGAAAATGTCGAAATAGGCACTTATCAAGTTCAGACGACCCCACAATGTACCTGTACTTTAGATGAGCTGGTAGGCTCTAAGATAGAGTTATCACAAGCTGAACATCATTTACAATTGACGACAGTAGCGACCGTAATCCAATTGATAAAGTATGAAAAACGCAATGGAGTTTATAGTCGTCATCATTTGCGTGATTTAAGCATCAATGTCAATGGTATCGATTATCAATTAAATGCAGAAAATAATTGGCAAATCAGCTTAGAACTATCAACTAAACAGTTACAGGTATGTGCGCAAGGAAGTGGAGAAATTAGCTATCTGATTGATGGAAAAGAATATCCGACCTGTGATATAGAACGATTAACAGAAATGAGTATTGGAATCATCGAAGATTCGAGTAAGCAAGGTGTTATGAAAATCCATGCGATGATTCAAGATGTTGGTGGGTATCGTGCCATTCAAGATGATGATCATCTTAGTATCAATGTTTTAGGCTTTGATGAAGAGGTTGTGTTAAGTAAAGAAAATCAATACACATGCACGCTTTCACACTTGCCATTTCAAGCTTATCAAATCTCTTGTAATCAAGAAGTGTCATATCTTTTGAATGGTGAAGTGAACCAAGGGTATATTTATCATTATGGTGATGATGTCTTACGAATCGTCGTCAATGCTAAACAAGCTGAATTTATTTTTGAACTAGCTGAACAATTAGAAGAAGCTCAATTTCATGTTTGGAATGGGGCTCAGTATGAGCTAGTTCATTTAGATAAAACACAAAGCTGTTATGTGATGAAGGTACAGACAGAAGGCGTATATATTGTTGATGATCATGATGATTATATGTATGTCATCGATGATGTGAAAGAAATAAGATATCCTGTCTTAAAAGGTGATGCATCTCATCATATTGAAGTACGAAAGCAAGTAAGCTTCCATTTGCATACGTTAACGATTGAAAAGAAAATAATGCAACAAGGCGAATTAAGTGAACCAGCTTCCAATCAAGTGTTTGAAGTAGATATCCTGTCTTTTCAAATGAATCGACGTATTCGTTTAGATGCCAGCAATCATTTTACAATGGTATTAGACCAATTACCTTGTGGTGATTATGAAGTGAAAGAGGTTGAACAGGATCATTATGAAAGTAGTTATATTGTAAATGATGGAATTCGTAGCACTAAAGCAAATATTCACCTACAACAGGATGTGCATGTATGTATTATCAATGAAGAAAGTATGAAACAAGGTTCCTTAAAGGTAAAAAAAGTAATAGAAAATGGAACAGGAGAATTGATTACGCCAGCCAGTGGTGATATTTATCGCTTTTTGTTAGAAACAACCAATGAAAGTATTGAAATTGTGCTACAAGCATCGAATCAATACCAACAATGGATTTATCCACTAAAGGAAGGTATTTATACTTTAAAGGAAATAGATGCCCTTGATTATGCAACCCAATATCAAATCAATGGAGGGACATTTCAAAAGGAAGCTAATATCATTATTAAAAATGGTAGCTGTGTTGAAGTGACGATTAAAAACCAACGCTTGATTGATCAAGCCGCTTTAAATGTATTTCAATATTTACAACAAGATGGTAGTTATGTAAAACCAACAAGTGGTACATTCACTTTTCTGTTACAAAATGAACAAACTAGCAAACAGTATGAATTAAATAAGACGAATGATTATCAGTTGTTTATTGAGGGCTTACTACCTGGTAAATATGAACTGATTGCGACAGCGCCCAATAGTGCTTATTTAATTGATGATACGACTTTACAAAAGCAAGCAATCATCAATTTAGAGAGTGATAGTGAAAGTGTGATTGCCATCATACAATTAGCTGAAAAGATGGACAAAAAGGATGAAAAAGCAGTAAATAAACAAGTGTTAAAAATGATAATCTAGTAAAACAGCATAAAAGAAGGGATGTGAAAATTCCTTCTTTTTATGTAATTTTAAATTAAAATAGCTAAAAATAATCAAAATTCTTTAAAAGATGGAAAAAAACAGTGAAAAATCACTAGTAAAATGCGACAAATGGAATTATAATTATATAGTAATAGATTAATCTAAGGAGGAAAACATAATGACTAAAAAATTTATGTCAATGGACGGTAACACGGCTGCGGCTCACTGTGCCTATGCATTTACCGAACTTTCTGCGATTTACCCAATCACTCCATCTTCACCTATGGCTGAAAACGTGGACAACTGGGCTACACAAGGTCGTAAAAACCTTTTCGACAGTGTTGTAAAAGTTGCAGAACTTCAGTCTGAAGCAGGTGCTGCTGGTGCAGTTCACGGTGCTTTACAAGCTGGAACTTTATCTACAACATTTACAGCTTCTCAAGGGCTATTATTGATGATTCCAAACATCTACAAAATGGTAGGGGAATGTTTACCTGGAGTTATCCACGTAGCTGCTCGTGCATTAGCTACAAGAGCACTTAACATCTTCGGTGACCACGAAGACGTATATGCTTGCCGTCAAACTGGTGTTTGTATGTTAGCATCTCACTCAGTGCAAGAAGCAATGGACCTTGCTGGGGTTGCTCACTTAGCTGCTATCAAAGGTAGTGTACCTTTCATGCACTTCTTCGATGGATTCCGTACATCTCACGAAATTCAAAAAATCGAAGTTATGGATTACGAAGTATTCAAAGACTTAATCGACATGGATGCAGTTGCTGCATACCGTAAACGTGGATTAAACCCACACACTAACCCAGTTACTCGTGGTGGGGCTGAAAACGATGACATCTTCTTCCAAGGTATGGAAGCTAGAAACGCTCACTTCGACAAAATCCCTGACATCGTTGCTGACTACATGAAAAAAATCTCTGAAGTAACTGGACGTGAATACGCACCATTTACTTACTACGGAGCTGAAGATGCTGAACGTGTAATCGTTGCTATGGGTTCTGTAACTGAAGCTGCTAAAGAATGTATCGACGCTTTAGTTGCTGCTGGAGAAAAAGTTGGTATGATTAAAGTTCACTTATACCGTCCATTCTCTGTTAAATATTTAGAAGCAGTATTACCTGCTACAGTTAAAAAAATCGCGGTTCTTGACCGTACAAAAGAAACTGGTTCAATCGGAGAACCATTATACTTAGATGTTTTAGCTGCATTAAACGGAAAAGGTATCGAAATCGTTGGTGGACGCTACGGTCTTGGATCTAAAGACACTCAAGCTTACCACGTAAAAGCTGTATTCGATAACTTAAAAGCTGATGCACCTAAAAACGGATTCACAATTGGAATTAACGATGACGTAACTAACTTATCATTAGCTTGCGACGAAACATTCGAAGTTCCAACTGACTACACAAGCTGTTTATTCTGGGGATTAGGATCTGATGGTACTGTATCTGCAAACAAATCTACAGTAAAAATCATCGGGGACAACACTGACATGTATGCACAAGCTTACTTCGCTTACGACTCTAAAAAAGCTGGTGGGGTAACTCGTTCTCACTTACGTTTCGGAAACTCTCCAATTAAATCAACTTACTACATCAACAACGCTGACTTCGTATCTTGTTCATTAGATGCTTACATGTTCAAATATGACATGGTAAGAAGCTTGAAAAAAGGTGGTTCATTCTTATTAAACACTACTTTCTCAGCTGAAGAAATCGTTGAACACATGCCAAACCGTATGAAAGCTCAATTAGCTAAAAAAGAAGCTAAATTCTACATTATCAACGCTACAAAAATTGCGCAAGAAATCGGTATGGGACGTCGTACAAACACAATTCTTCAATCTGCATTCTTCGCATTAAACGAACAAATTATGCCTTACGACACAGCTGTTGATTTAATGAAAGCTGCTGCTAAAAAATCTTACTCTAAAAAAGGTGATGCAGTAGTTCAATTAAACTACAAAGCTATCGACGCTGGTAAAGAAGGAATCGTTGAAGTGGCTATCGACCCAGCATGGGCTGAACTTCCATACGACTCAGCTCGTAAATTAACAGGTGACGAATACTTCGACAACCACGTTGCTGTAATCAACGGACTTGAAGGATACGACATGCCAGTTAGTGCATTTACAGGAGACTTCTTATTAGATGGATCTATCCGTAACAACGTATCATTCAACGAAAAACGTACAATCGCTGTTCAAGTACCTACTTGGCATGCAGAAAACTGTATCCAATGTGGTATCTGTTCATACGTATGTCCACACGCTACTATCCGTCCATTCTTATTAACAGAAGAAGAAGTAGCTAACGCACCAATGGAATTCAAAACAATTCCTGCAATCGGAAAAGGTGTTGAAAACTTAGCATACCGTATCCAAGTTTCTCCTGCAAACTGTGTTGGATGTGGATTATGTGCTGTTGAATGTCCAGGAAAAGCTGGAAACAAAGCTCTTGAAATGGTTGACATCAACAAAAAACTTGACCAAGAACCTCTTGCTGACTACTTATTCAAAGAAACAGAATACAAAACTGAATTCTTCTCAACTGATACAGTTAAAGGTTCTCAATTCTTAATGCCTTACTTCGAAGTAAGTGGATCTTGTCCAGGATGTGGAGAAACTCCATACTACAAATTAATTTCTCAATTATTCGGACGTGACATGTTAATTGCAAACGCAACTGGATGTTCAATGATTTACTGTTCTTCAACTCCATCAACTCCATTCGTTAACGACAAAAACGGAGAAGGTGTTGCTTGGGCAAACTCATTATTCGAAGACAACGCTGAATTCGGATACGGTATGGCATTAGCTCAAAGCTACAAAGAAGGATGCATCTTAAAAGCTATGGAAGAAAACATGGAAAATGTTGCTCCTGAATTAAAAGAAGCATTCGCTAAATACATCGAAATTCACGGTGACCGTGAAGCTGAACGTGCTATCGCTCCAACTATTAAAGAATTAGCTGCTGCTAGCGACATTCCTGCTGTTAAAGCATTAGTTGACGAAGACTTAGTAAGTAAATCAATGTGGATCATCGGTGGAGACGGATGGGCTTATGACATCGGTTACGGTGGATTAGACCACGTATTAGCTAACAACTTAAACGTTAACGTTTTAGTATTAGATACTGAGGTTTACTCTAACACAGGTGGACAATCATCTAAATCTTCTCAAGCAGCTTCAATCGCTAAATTCGCTGCTGGTGGAAAAACAACTGCTAAAAAAGACTTAGGACAAATCGCTATGGCTTATGGACACGTTTATGTTGCACAAATCGCTATGGGTGCTAACAAAAACCAAACATTAAAAGCTATTAAAGAAGCTGAAAGCTACGATGGACCATCTTTAATCCTTGCTTACTCTCCATGTGCTGAACACGGAATTAAAGGAGGATTAGCTAACCACCAACAAACTCAAAAAGCAGCTGTTGAATGTGGATACTTCGATCTTTACCGTTACGACCCACGTAAAGAAAACCCATTAACAATTGACTCTAAAGCTCCAGACTACGACAAAATGTTAGACTTCATGTTAAAAGAAACTCGTTACGCTCAATTACCAAAAATTAAAGGTGAAAAAGCATACGACATGTTCGAAAAAACTAAAAAAGACGCTATGAAACGTCGTCGTCGTTTAGAATCAATCGCTAAAGAAGGAATCTAATCTATTACCTAAATTAGGGGATGTATGAAAATACATCTCCTTTTTTTATGAATTCATTATTTTATAAGGTATTCAGCTAAAATTTATGATACAATAAAAAATAGGGTAATATTATAAAAAGTGGAACCAAAGATTAAACATACAAAAAGAAAGGAATGATACAATGAAAAATAGGCTACCATCTTCAATACTAAGACGTTTATTATCAATGATTATTATCGCTTTATTATTTGGAAGTATATCTTTATTATTGATGTGGTTAAAAGTTGATCCTCAAATTGGAGCACTTTTCATTGTAATTATTTTTTTTGTATGTATTTTTTTCCTTGTTCGCTATCAACCAAAGAAAAAAGGTAAAAAGTAATGGAATATTTTGATATTATCAATGAGTATGGTGAACTTATCGATGAAGTACGAAGTAGAGAAGAGGTACATCGTCTTGGATTATGGCATCGTGCAGTTCATATTTGGATTTATCGTAAACATCAAGGCACATATGAGTTGTTACTTCAAAAACGTTCTGCCAATAAAGATTCACATCCTTCTTGTTATGATATGTCATGTGCAGGGCATGTAAGTGCTGGTGATGATTATTTAGAAAGTGCTATACGTGAACTGCAAGAGGAATTAGGCGTAACAGTTCAAGCTTCAAAGCTAATTCCAATATTTATTTATCCTGTTCATTTTCAAAAATATTTTCATAACCAATTATTTATTGAAAATGAAAGGAATCAAGTATATCTTTGTAGGTTAGATTTAGATAAGGAAGCTTTTTGTTTACAAAAGGAAGAGGTAGAATCTCTTTGTTGGGTTCCTTTTATAGAGATAAAAAAATTTATGCAAAACCATCTTCATTGTCTGATTGAAGATGAAGTAGAGAAAGTACTAGAATGGGTGTTTCAATATGAAAATAAAACGTTATCGACTGCGCAAGAAATATAGAATATTATTAAAAAAATATGCGAAGCTATTTTTTGTAGTTCTTCTTTTGTTAGGTGTTTTTCATTTAGGTAAAGTAATGTATCGTAATTTTTTTGATAAAGATGAAAACCAAGAAATTGCTAAAATTCAAGAAGAAACGAAAAATGACACACCTGAAAAGGAGAAAGAACCTACCATTGATGTCATCATTGATGCAGGACATGGAGGAAGAGATCCTGGATGTGAGTGGGATATCGTTATGGAAAAACATATTACTTTAGATATTTCCCGTCAGGTAACCAAAAAATTAGAAAGTTTAGGATATACAGTATATATGACACGAACAGAAGATACTGATTTTGCTGAAATTGAAGACTATGATTTAATCGAGCGTGTTAAAATCGGGGAACAAATTAAGCCGAAATTATTTGTGTCTATTCATGTAAACTTTAGCGAATATGAAGATCCAACTGGATGTGAGACATTCTATAATAGTGAAAAACAATTTGCTGCCAAAGCTGCGCAAAGTATTGCCAGTAGTATGGATGTGAGTGGTATTTTACCATCACGAGGGGCAAGTGAAACGAAACCATATAGCCCAATTTATATTGTCGATTATAATAGCTGTGAAAGTGTATTAATTGAAACAGCCTTCTTATCTAATCCAAATGACCGTCAAGTTTTATGTACCCCATTTAAACGTGTTGAAATTGCCAATGTGATTGCGCAAGGAATACATGAAAGTCTAAATACAACTTCAAAGACTGAGTAATCAGTCTTTTTTTCTTAAGGATATTGTCATAATTTGGACAAACAAAATATGCTACAATACCGATAAGAAGGTGATAAACAATGAAAAACATTAAACGAATCGCAAGCTGTTTCCTTGTATTAACTATAATTGGATGTCTTCTTTATCATATTTGTAATGGAAATCTTATTTTCTGGATTAAAAAAGATGTCACCTATGATGTTATTTTAGATCCCGGTCATGGTGATTATGATCCAGGATGTGTCTATGAAGAGTTAGAAGAAAAAGACTTTAACTTAAAAATGGCACAGCAGGTACAAAAGTATTTAGAAATGAAAGGTTTAAGTGTAAAACTAACACGTAGCGATGCGCCGATTGAATGGGAACATCATGAAAATGCCGACTTACGCGCAAGAGTAGCACAATCTGTTGCCCATGATCCAATCGTTTTTGTGTCGATGCACATTAACTCATCACCCAATCCTCAAGCTAATGGCTTTGAAATCTATGCTAGTGAATTTCGATCACTATCAAAAACTCTAGCAAATAATGTGTATGATAAGGTGCAAGCTTTAAACTATTTTCAAGGTCGAGGGATTATTACATCGCTAAAACGTTCCTTATTTGTTGTCGATATGAATACCAAACCAGCAATTTTGATAGAAACAGGTTTTCTTTCTAATGAACATGATCGAAATATTTTATTAAATGAAGGAGATATTCAAATTATATGTGAACAAATCGCCTTGGGAATCTATGAAAGTGTTATAGAAAGTGAAGAATATCAAAAACGATACTCCTAAGTAATTTATTTTACAAAAATAATCTTTCTTTTTGAAATAAAGCTACCGCAATCCCACTGGCTTTAGACGGTGGGTTAAGGTAGCCAAAAGTGGAAAATTATTATATACTT
>JAXJYR010000342.1:0-2072 GCA_036306885.1 Longicatena sp. | reverse complement strand
GTTTAAATAAAACATTCACGACAAATCCAATGATCGTAGAAGTTAACATTAAGCTATAAAAACCAAAGCTAAATTGGGCAATCCAATCAGATACACTTCCTGCGCTATATGCCCAACCCCAAGGAACATGAAATGTCCATAATAACTTAATTGCTTCATTTAAGGTTCTTGCGCCAGCTGCTACCAAATACGTTTGAAAAATCATGGTCCCAAACATCGTTAAGAAAAAGATTAAAAACCCATAACGAAACCATTTTGACGCTAAAAAAGTAGGAGCACTTACTTTTCTAGAACATTTACCACATTGTTGAAACAATTGACCTCTTCCACAATAATGATTACAAAAAGCTTTACTTCCACCAAATAACGCAATCAATAAAGGTAAAATAAAATCAATCATCCCCAACCATGCAAATAAAATATTAAAAAATCCTAAGATAAAATAAATGATTGTCCATATCCATAAATAATCATACCAATGTTTCTTTTTCATTATGCTTCCCCTCTTTCCTTTATCACAATACATGATGCTGGACAAGCCTTCGCGCATAATCCACATCCCACACATTTACTGATATCTACACTTGCATAGCATCCTTTATAAATCGTAATAATACTTCTAGGACATGCTTTCATGCATACTCCACATGCTACACAAATTGATTGGTTTACCTCTGCATATTTCTTCATACTTCTATCCCCTTTTCAATCCATCCATAAAAACTTGTAGTTTCTTCATTCCTTAATTATTGATTGCGTAATGTGTCCATTTACCATCTTTACGCGCCTTTACTAAACCTACATCACATAATATTTTCATATGATGAGATAAGGTCGGTTGCGTAATCGCTAAGGTATCTAATAACTTACAAGCACACTTTTCACCATCACTCAATAATGAAATGATATGAAGTCGATTTTCATCACCTAATGCTTTAAACATTTTAGCTAATTCTTGTTTAGACACTCACTTCACCTCACATAGATAACTATCTATAAGATAACAAACACATAGATACTCGTCAATATGTCTGCGATGAACTATTACATATCACTATTTTCATCTTCTATATACATCGTAGTAATACCACTAAAATCATCCGCATCTAATACAATCAAACTATTTTTATAATCCATTTTTACTTTATCTAGTGCATATTGATTCACATCTTCTACATCACTAGGAATATCCACTTCAATTCTTCTGCTTAATAATTCTTCTATCATTACACTTACTTTCATTTACATCACTCCTGCTTATATCATAACACTTAGCCTGTACAAAAAAATCCCACCTACTACAGTTGTAGTAAGATGGGAGAAATCATTTCATAGATTATAATAAAGCTTCTTCCTCAACGGTAAACATATCTTTTGTTTCTTTATATGTATCACAAATATCACGATAGAAGGCAGCTTGCGCTGCTTCTTGATATGCACAAAGTACATAACCACCAATCGGTAATACAATTAAACTAGCAAAAGCTAATAAAGCACTAAGGAATCCAAACATACCGGAAATCATTAACATTGCGAAAAACGCTGGGATTATGGAAAGTAATAAATACCATCCAATAAAACTAAAATGTAAACAAAATAAACGCCATTTATTTCCATTCATCATTTCTTGTGATTTCTTCATTGCATCAGTTGCGCTAATCTCTGGATGTTCATACATAATATATGGTGTCATCGAATAACTATATTCTTTAATAATACCTGGGATAATCAATAATAAACTCCATAAAAACACTTTAATCCCAATCCAAAATTTCATTTTAAATCCATCTTTAAAACGACTTGTTTGAGAAAATAAATCCCCAATATTAGCTTCTTTTTGATCAACTAAATTTAATTGGAATTTCGCATTTCCTAATGAAACAAATCCACCAATTACCATATGAAAGATTGCCACAACAATAACAGCAACAATTATCATGATTATAGCTGGAATAATCACATGCGCCAGTTCAACACTTCCACCATGAAAACCGTCTAATGAAACAACATCTTCATGATTAGATGACATACTTAAATTAAATCCTGCTGTATTTGATAACGTACCACCTAAT
>JAXJYR010000341.1:0-2320 GCA_036306885.1 Longicatena sp. | reverse complement strand
GTCTTCATCTGTTGCTTCTAAATCTAATCCATGTACATTGTTTGTATCACTGTTGTAAATCACTTCATAAGTATAAAAGTTTTCTTCTTCAGCTATTAAAATCGTAGTATTGGTATATTTTCTTGAACCATCGGCATATCTCCACATCTTAACTTCTGATAGGTTATATACATCGCCCAAATCAAATTGTAAATAAGATGATACACGACTTGTATCTGAGCTAAAGTGAGCATATTCACTATTGGTTTTATTACCATCAAAAATTTGCGTTAAAGGACGATCTGTTTCATTTGGTTTCGCATTACTTCCATCACTTGTATAAACTGCTTTGATTTGCGATGCACTTAATCTTGCCGCTACATTTCTTGCGACATCTTCTACTTCTGAACCATCGACATTCGTTCCATAAATTTCTAAATCGGCAACACAGAAAATTGTATCTTTTTCTGCTTCTTTCCAATGATAAGAAGAATCGGCAGAAAGACGTACGTAACGTGCTGTAGTTGCTTCAAAAGTAATACTAGTGGTTCCTTCCTCCCATTGCACAGGTGCATTTAAGCTGATATCTTGTTCACTATCCCATGCTGTTGAATAGGTTGTAGCTAAATCCACAAATAATTTTCCATCGGCATTTCCTGTTGCGTTATAGGAAGAACCATTCGCTCGCGCTTTATATATAATTTCTGTAATCTGATATTCTTTTCCTAAATCGATGATTAGTGAAGAGATTTCATTTCCATAGGAAACTCCATTTTCACTACTAATACTTTGCCAATAGGTGCTTGTATTTCCATCGAAAATAGCCTTTTTAATTCGTTGTGATGTAATATTGTCACTTACTTTTTCTTCTGTTCCATCATTTAATTCTTCTCCACCAGAATTTAGTACAATAAAGTCTTTATTGTTAATCAGTTTACTTGCGGCATTTACTTTTGTGATTGATGTAAAATTGATGATAGAAGCTACCATCATTAGAGATAGAAAAACTAAATTTGTTTTTTTCCATGTTATCATTTAGAACACTTCCTTTCCTTTTTCGCGTATTTCTTTACGCTTGCCACTATTATACTGATAGCTTTTTAGATTGCTAGTATTCCGACTTAAAAGGAAGGAATTCAAAGATTGTCGTTTTCTTTTTCATAGAATTAAAGTAGGTTATGACAAATTACGACAATCAAAAAAGGAGTGTTTCCACTCCCTTATGCTTATTATTTAGCTGTATAAGTAACTACATTTGAGTATGCAGAATATACTTTCGCCTCATTGTTAATACGGTATCCTCTTACTTTAAAGTTGTAAGTTACTCCAGCTTTTAGTGATTGCGTATTGTAAGTAGTTGTTGATTGTACTTTTACTCTGCGATATGCATCTTGATCTGCAGTTGATACATATACTTCGTAGTATTTCATACCTTCAATTGCAGTCCATGTAAGTTGTGCACCTGTTGTATCTTCTACTACTTCTAATTGTGATGTTGAAGCTGTACTTTGTACTTCTACTTCGTTACTAGCTTCACTCATCATACGTTCGCTTCCATCATAGCGTGCTGCTTTTACAACGTAGAAATATGTTCCTGGCATCATAGAGTTTGATGTATAAGTTGTTGCATCTGCTCCTAATGTTAGGATTTTTTTGTAAGTTCCATTTTCCGCTTTACGATAAATAATGTAACGAGTTGCACCTTCTACTTGTGTCCAGTTCAATACAAATCTTGAAGAACCTTCCATTGTTGCACTTAATGCTGGTGCCCCTGTTAACATTGCTTTACCTTTAGCTTCATTAGATTCAATGATTACAGAAGTTCCTTCATCTAATGTTTGCATCGCTATTACTTTATATGTGTATTCTTTACCTGTTTTTACACCATTCACTACATATGTATTTGTTGTTGCATCCGCTAATTTAATCCATAATCCCGTTTTCGTGTTTTGACGATATACTTCATAGTAGCTTGCACCTTCTATTGCATCCCAAGTTAATGTAATTGTTTTGTAGTTTGTAGCTGTAGCTACTAGGGTTGTACTTTGTGATGGTACTGGCACTAAGTTTTCGATTGCTGCTAAAATAGCTGCTGCATATCCATCTACTTCAGCTTGTTTAGTAATGTCTTTTCCTTCTACTACAGCATTGATTGCGGCTGTTACAGCATCAAAGTTTGTGTATAAGCTTGCATCTAATGCATTTGCTGCTTCAATTGCGGCATTTACTGCTGAATAATCTGCTGGTGCAATTGTTAAGTTTTCCACAGCTGCTTCTAATTGTTCTTTGGCTTCATCAACTTCTTCTTGTGTAGCTTCATCATTTTCAGCAACTACTTGTG
>JAXJYR010000340.1:0-2988 GCA_036306885.1 Longicatena sp. | reverse complement strand
TTCTTCTACTCCACCAACAATCGCACCTAAACAAGCACCAGCTAAGGTACCAATTGCGCCACATGTAGTTTCATTCACAACAAATTGTAGACAAAGTTTCATAATATTCGAATTATCTGCTGCGCCTTGACTCGTACGTTCTAATATTTTATCCATCATAATCTCCTAATAAATGCAAATATTTGTCGACGTGCTAAAACGCATTTTACGCGTACAATAACCTTGATTTATCACCGCAATAGCTTGCCAATACCTACAGATACGACAAATATGAATATGTCCAACTCCTGATCCCATCGAAAGCACTCCTTTCTTTTTCTATAGTATAAACATAGTAAATAGACATATGTCTGTCTGACTAATAAAAAAAACACTTCATTTAACTGAAGTGTTACTTACATTTTTCTAATAACATACAATCTTCTTTTCTAGCAGTTATTTGATATTTAGATAATTGGGTTAATAAGCTAAGACCACCACCATAATATGCGATTACACATAAGGAATAAATACAATTTGGATGGTTTATTTTAGACGATAAATGAATCATCGCCGTTTTTAGCTTATCATTGTGAAATGGTAAATGTGGCTCTTGAACTTGTTTATGATAATAATGAGATAAACTATGTTTATGATCGACAAAACATGGTGCATATTGAAATAACACTTGCCAAGCTTCATCTTTTAAAAGTATGTGCAAAGCATCATTAGATGCTAGTGAAAATAAATGTTCATACAATACCTTCGTAATTAGAACCTGCTTCATCTTCATCCGTAATGCATAAGCTAATTCCTTCTCATTTTGAGCATGGTAAATTTCAAATTGATCGCAACAACCACTACGTAAGACTGGTTTATGATATTTCATACAAAAAGCACCTTGTTTTAAGCTTTTAATATCATACTTTAATAATTTCTTTTGGCTAATAAATTGTTCCCCTAGTCGTACATCATAAAAACAGTCGCAATATTTACAACATTCCACATAGACTCCTCCTTATTGATAGAGTGCTAACATGGAATTGATTTCTGTCTTCATTTCCTCCACAAAATCTTTCGGTGCGACAACCTTTACCCAGCTATGCTGTGATAATAACCACATTTTAATCCCGTCCCCTTGTGTTGTTACTTCAATCAAATACTTATGCTCACCTATTCTTTTGATGATTTGTGCATGAGGAAGCTTATCTAACACTGCCTGTAAAGATGGACCACTAAATTCAAACTGAATCGTTCTTTTTGGCCCTGGCCACATCAATAAATTATGATTACGGAAATCTCCTTCATCGAAGCTATACAAATGTGGTTGTGAAACTTGGCGATGCACCTTTATTGCTTCAATACGATCAACTCTAAAATAACGTGGTTCCTTTTTTACATCATCGCACTTATAGGCAATTAAATAAAAATAATAATCTTGAAATAAAACCGCTAGTGGAATTAATCGATGTGTCACAAAGCTTCGATCCATTTTATAATAATCGATTGTTATTTCTCTTTTCTCATGAATATAGGTTGATAAGTTCCATAAAAGGGAAATAACATCCTTACCATCATGATGTACCTGACGATAGTGACTAAGTTCTTTTTGTAAGAGCTGATCCATAAAGGCGCGTTCTTTCGCTGTTGTAAAGCCTTTTAATTTACCATATAAATACTTTAATGTATCATTCGAAAAAGCTCTAGAGCCGATTAAAACCTCTATCATAGCATATAATTCTTGCGATGTTAAAAAATCATTCATCTTCAAGTAATAACAACGCTCTTGATAATCATATACATATTCTATCGATCCACATATTTCTTGATGTTCTACCAGAAAAGCTTTTAAATCATTCATATCTCTTGAAATACTACGTGGTGTACAATGAAACTCACTCGCCAGCTGATGTGGTTTAATCGGTTCTCCTCTTAATGAACGTAGAAAGATTTCTAAGATTCGGGATTGTTTACGATATTCCATGTTTACTCCTTTCTTGTATTATAACCATAGTATTAGACAATCATATGTCTGTGTATTTGTTAGATTTAGCTTAACATGAATTTAAAAAGAAAAAAAGTTCCTGTTAGGAACTTTTTATTTATTATGAAGAAAGACGATTCTGCCACTCCTTGCTAGCTTCACATTGAACTAAGTCGTAAGTATCATCATCAATTTTACGCACATATGTACCTTTATGATAAGTAAGATTTTCACCATTCACATCATAATAGCTTTGAATCAACCAACGAATTACACCTGCCAATTTGGATTCTTTGATTTCGATATGCAAAATTCTTGTATCATCATTTTCATAAAGATTTGTCTTCAACCACAATGATTCATATTCAGTAACATCTTCAAATACTACTTGATAAACTTCTTGTGGAGGTGTTTTTAATTGTTGATAAGCTACTAATGTTCCATCTGCAAAATGAAATAATATACTACTGATAAAAACAGCTACAAGATATCCATTTTTATATTTTCTAAACCATTTTGTCATGAGTATAAATAAGAATGTTGATAGTGCTAATGATGATCGATAATAAATCATCATCGCACATGATAGAAAACCAATGAAAATGGTAAGACCTCTTCCTTTCAACTTCTCACTTTCCACAATTAATTGTGGATTCTTTTTAAATGCTCTAATTGGTGCTTCTTTACGAACCATTGTTAGGATTAATAATACTGTATATAATAGTGTGAATTGTAAATTGCGATTTGCGAAGAAATTTAAAATTGCAAAATAATCCATTTCACTATATAAGAAAATTTGTAATAACATTACAAGTGCAACAAAAACTAACAACAATGCACTTGATACTTTTTTGCGAATAATGTTTTTGATAAAAGTTAATTCATCTTCCATTTGATGTTCAACTATATGCTGATTGGTTGATTGATATACTTGCATATGTCCAAATCCACATACATGTTGATATCCGAATTCATTCATCAAATCCTGTTGTTTTTTGGTTTCATCACTAACACGATAACCGTCT
>JAXJYR010000339.1:0-5683 GCA_036306885.1 Longicatena sp. | reverse complement strand
CCCATCATCATTACGAACTGCTGCCCAACGAACATCTGAACGGCTTCCGTTTTCTTGTGGTTTTAAGTATTTCATTTGACCATCAATTTCATATACATCAGTTTCATATAAATCCACAAATGATGCTGTATCACGGTCTACATAGTTTTCCCATGGTCCACGTCCATAGTATGTGAAGTTTCCAAATTCAGTAGGTACATTTAGTTTCATACCAATACGTTTAATTGAACCTGTTGAGTGAATTGTCACATCATTTTTCACGATTACTTGTCCATTTCCAAAGATTTGGTAAGTAATTGTGTTTGGTGATGGCGTCGCAGTTGCGATGCTTCCTGTTACTACAACTTCAATTAATTTTGCACTTTCTTTTACTGTTACATTTGATACGTTGAATTTTTCTGCTGTGTTATAAAGGTTCGTATCTTCTGTTTGGTACATATCGTCGTCAATCATTGCACGTGTGTAGTTTGGAGTAGGTCCTTGTTCCATTAATGCATGACCTGCATATGTATATTCACTAATGTATCCAGTTGCTTTGTCGATTTTAATTGTAAAGTTGTTGTTTCCATCTTTACCATTTACTTCAACGATTGCATCGTTATTTGAAACTGATTCAAAGGCATTCATTTTACCTGAATCTAATACAGGGGCATTGTCTTTTTCTTTAAAGTCTAATTGGAATTGTTCACTTGCTACTACATGTCCTGCAGGTGCATAGTTACGATCATATTTTTGAGTTGCTTCAAAGACTAAGAAGTATTCATCACCTTCATTAATTTCACTAATTTCAGGGAAGTCACTTAATGTAATTGTTTTTGAGCTTGCCGCTTCTAATTCTACATCGAATGTTCCATTCGCAATTTCTTTATTGTTTTGTTTTAATGTCCATGCGAATGCATATTCATTTAAGTTTGTACATGGGAACTCGTTCACAATACGGAATTGTCCTTGTTCAGCTTTTCCATCATCGTAGAAGCTAATTTCTTGATGAACTTTTTTCGCTTCTGCTAATTTTGCAGAATAACTACGATCCGCTGGAAGTAATCCGTTTCCAACGAAGTTTCTATCGTTGATTGTTTTGTCATCCCAGTCTCCACCATATCCCCAGAAGACATCTCCACCTTCTTTAATGCTTGTGATAACGTCTTTATCAGAGAAATCTAATGCATATAATACACTTTCATCATCTAATTCAACCATTCCAGCCGCAATTTCAGATGCACTCATTGCACGGTTTAAAATACGCACAGAATCAATTTCTCCTGGGAATGTACGAGATGTAAACTCAGGGTCAATACCAATACCGATGTTGTAGTTTGCTGTATCATAAGGCGCAGCTACGTTTACAGTTGTTGTTTTTACTAGTTCACCATCAAAGTATAATTTTAACTCTGTTTGGTTTCCTTTTGCTTCTGCTGTAGCACTGAAACGGTGCCATGCTCCATCGTTGTAGTCAGAAGGATTCATATCATATACTAATGTTCCTCCATCCCATCCATCGACAAAGACTTCCACATCACCGTTACGGTCAAATTTTAAGTTATATCCACTATCACCTTTTGAAATAATTGGTGAATCTGTTGAAATTGTAGTTCCATCTACTCTTACATAAGCATCCATTGTAAATCCTTGAGCATTCGCATTGTATTTAGCGTTAGCTGGTACTGTAATTGTTCCTTTTAATGCTTGAGTATTGTTTCTTCCTGCTACTAATTTTCCTACAATGTTTACTTCTTCTTGATATTTCACATCAATTACTTTTGTTTCAACTTCTGTTTGAGATGTTGTGATAACACTTTGGTCTACCCAGTCCCAGATAAATCCACCGTGGGCATTTTCATATGTACGGAATACATCCCAGTATTCTTTTAAGTTTCCTAAGGCGTTACCCATTGAGTGAGCATATTCACTTTGAATATATGGAAGCTTGTTGTTAACGTTTGTAATGTGTCCAATGATTCCACTAATTGCCCAGTATTGAGATGAGTAAATATCAACCATTGAGTTTACACGGTTAAATGTTCCATCACTGTTCATTGCGAAACGGTTGTCACGTTCATATTTACGTAAACGGCTTGGGTCTCTTTGAAGAATCCATTTTGTAGCTGTATACATTGGGTAGTTTGCATTCATTGTATATGTACCATATGTAGCTTCGTTTCCTAATGACCAAATGAATACAGATGTAAAGTTTTTGTCACGTTCCACCATGTTCATTGTACGATCCAATACTGATGTTTCCCAAATTGGACGTTGTGAAGGAATTAATGCAGTTCCTTTTGCACCATCATGTGATTCAACGTTTGCTTCATCACACACATAAATACCAATCTCATTTGCTAATGCATATGTTAACACGTTGTTAGGGTAGTGAGACATACGAAGTGCGTTTAAGTTATTTTGTTTCATTGTCATTAAATCGAATTTGATTTCTTCAAATGTAATCGCACGACCTTTTTCATAGTGTGATTCGTGACGGTTTGTACCACGTACGTACATTTTTTCACCATTCACTTCTAATTTATATTGTCCATTTTCCATTTTTACTTGTTTTACATCTTTGAAACCAATTGGTTGACAAATATATTCAATTCCTTTTCCGCTTGCATCTTTTAAAGTAATTAATGCACGATAAAGGTTTGGTTGGTCAGCTGACCATAGGTTTGGATTTGCAATTGTTGCAGAATCAGTGTAACGTACACCTTTATCATCAATTAATGCACTTCCTGTTTTCGCAACTTCTAAGCTGTAATCGATTACAATTGGTTGTGCAAATAATGGTGTTTCAGAATCAATTGGGTATAATTGAATTTCAACACTTGCAGTTTTAGCTGCACCACTTAAGTTACGCACATCAACATCTGCAGTTAATGTACCAATTGAATAATCCGCATTTAATGTTGGTTTTAAGAAGAAGTCACGAATTTCAATATCCGCTTTAGAATATAAGTTTACATCACGGAAGATTCCACTTAAACGGATAAAGTCTTGGTTTTCTAGGTAAGAACCTGTTGACCAACGGTATACTTGTACCGAAATTGTATTTTCTTCTCCGACTTCATTTAAGTAAGAAGTAATATTGAAGTCATCATGTGTATATGCATCTTCACCATATCCTACTTTTTTACCATTGATGTATAAATAGAAGGCACTTTCTACCCCTTCAAATGACACAAATACTTGACGTCCTTCCCATGATTGAGGAATTGTAAATGTACGTTCAAAGTGAGAAACACCATTTTTTACGGTAGGAGCTTTCGCACTTGTACCCATCTCCGCATTATAGTTTACTGGTTCATAGTTTGCCCATGGATAACGAGTGTTTGAATAAATTGGAGTTGCGTATTTAAATGCACCATTTTCATCTGTTTGTACTTCCACACTACTTGGAACTGGAATTTTATCTGTTAATTTTCCACTCCAATCGATTGTGTCAGCATCTGGATCTGTTAAACGATCTGCTGGTTTTTCTGCAAAGAAGAAATCCCATTCACCATTTAAAGACATCACATACTCTGAACCTTCCGCATCAACATCTAATACAGAAGCTTCATTTTTTAACGCTTTTTCTGCACTTTCATAAGGTTTGAAATATGCATGTGCGTTTTCACGATTCACTTCAACAGTGGCAATTTGATCATACCATTCTTCGCCTTCAAAACCAGTCGCAGCTGATAATTGAATTCCTGTTGAAGGAACTACACTGACTGCCATTGCGACAGCCAACAATCCTTTTAAAAAGCTTGCTTTCATGTTTCCATCCTTTCTGTTCTACGTACTGTACGTGAGTACGTTAAAATACATTTAAATTATAACATTGTACAGATTTGTTTCCATTGAAATATATTAGTTTTTTATTCGATTTCTAGGCAAAATAAAAGTGATGCTCGCGCACCACTTCATTAACTAAGCTTTCTTGGCAGAATCTGAAAACTGTTTTGCATACCACTCATAAAAAGCAGATAAATCATCATATCCTAAACCATATTGTTCAAGGAATTTCTCAATATTTTCTTTTTGTGCTTTCATGCTTTCGATTTGTTTATCACTACATGATCCCACACTACCTTTAATGGCTTCCATTGTATCATAGTTTACAAAACATGTACTACTAATCATAGAGCGTTGTTCATCACTCGCATTTACTCCATAGATTTCTCCATCTTGCGCATGATAAACTGTCGCAATAACATAATCAGGTGTTTTTTCATCACTATAATCACTCACATTGAAATATAAATAAGAGCTTTCTTTTAAAGTGAATTGTTCAGGTAATACTTTTAAAGTATAAAAGCGCCCTTTTCCTTCTTCCATTTCAACATAAGTATAATTAAACTTATATCCATCAGTTGTTAATTGATCATAGACTTTTTTAAAGTTTGGTGTACTGTTACAACCACTCATCACCACAAGCATCGCAATGCATAACATTGCACTGAATAAACGTTTCATAAATATCCTCCATTATTATAATTCTGATTTATACTCTTT
Organism: Longicatena sp.; assembly: GCA_036306885.1. GTDB lineage: Bacteria > Bacillota_I > Bacilli_A > Erysipelotrichales > Erysipelotrichaceae > JAXJYR01. Next base: position 1,192 of record JAXJYR010000339.1, on the reverse strand, counting down.
ATATCATATCATATTTTAGAGAATATTGATGAATATTTTTAAACTTCACGTAATTTTTCTAACCAAACATTGTCTTTATTTACATAATCCCTTAAATTCATTTGTCTTTTGTGATGATGATCACTTTGGTAGTATAGAATACCTTCTTCTAAGTCATAGCCTGAAATATATTTCGTACTTTGAACGTTCTGTTCATCAATATATACCCAACCTTTTAATACCATTACTTGATACATTAAATGGAAAAAGGTATCTACATCATGTTCTGATATTACATGCTCTTTTAAAAAACACATTCTAATAAAACGCGATGCACTGCTAAAGTCACCAGGTAAACCAATTGCGTTCATTCCATAGGAATAAGGTTTAAATTGATAGCTTCCCCACTTTGATGACATCGGGCGATGTCCTACGTTCAAATATTGTTGGAGATGATGCATATGATAATCAAAGCTAGGACTATTGGTTAAAACTCCTACTGGATTATCAATAACATGGAATCCTTCCTTGGTGGATTCCACCACAATACATTGTTTTGTATCCACAATCATCCAATGCAAGGGAGTTGTCGCATAAGTAGATGAAAAGGCTTCATCGCACAAATGAACTTGAGTAAGTACTTGTTTTACTTCTATTACACTTCCACAACAACCCAATAGATATGGGATGAACTCAAAAACACAAAGCTTTGCTTTATCTGTTTGTTTCACTTCATAATAAGCTTCATCTGGGAAATTCAACCCTGCAATTCCTAAGCCTTTTTCATTGATGGCATCAAAATATAAGGGAAAATCATTACGATATAGCCCTATTCCTAACATTGCGTAATGATGAAATTGACTTTTTAAATAACGATAATATAAGACCTTAGAGCGCGGTATTATCACCACTTCTTCAGGATAAGAAAAAGGGACATCTAAGGTTCTTCCAAATAAACATTGCTTATTTTGATATTTAATTGCCGTACACATTTTATCACCACAAATAGTATGGACAGTTTTATCTTTTTAAATCACTTTGGCGATGATTCTGGCTTTTAAATTTAAAATATTAGCTACGATTTTATCAATAATTACTTTAAAGGTATCGTCATCCTTTCCACTCGGATCATCTAGTCGCCAATCCTCACGATATTGACATGGTAGATTTGGACATTTTACATTACATCCCATAGTAATCACAATGTCTACTG
>JAXJYR010000338.1:0-4534 GCA_036306885.1 Longicatena sp. | reverse complement strand
CGTAATAAAAATGCAATGGTGATAGCGACAACCCACTATTCTTCTTTAAAACAACATGCGGCAGGAACAGATGATATTTTATTAGCATCGGTAGCTTTTGATATGGACCTTTTAGCACCAACCTATCGTTATGTAGAAGGAATTTCAGGACAATCTAATGCCTTTGCGATTGCCAAACGTTATGGATTAAAAGATAGTATTATCGAACAAGCAAGTCAGATTAAAGAAGCTGGAAAAAGTAAAGAAGATCATTTGATGGAGCATTTAGAACAGTTACATGCAGAAATTGAAGTCAAAGAGACAAAATTAAAACAGCTATTAGCTGAAAATGAACAGAAACAACAACAGCTACAAAAAGAATACGATAAAATTAATCGTCGTAAAGAGAAAATTTTAGAGAAATTTAGTGAAAAACAAGAAAAGCTACTACAAGAAAAACTACAAGAAGCGGAAGATATTATTACGCTATTGAAGGAAAGTAAAGCCGAAATCAAACAACATGAAGTAACACAGCTTCAACATCAATTAGAATCATTGACAGTTCAAGAAGAAGTAATTGAACAAAAAGATGAAAGCTTTGAAGTTGGTGATTATGTATGTATTACTAACTTAAATTACTATGGTGAAATTGTGTCTTTAAATAAAGAAAAAGCAGTTGTGTTAACGAATGGAATGAAGATGAAGGTTGCATTACATCAATTAAGCAAAGCCCAAAAACAGGAAAAGAAAAAACCAACAGCATCGCACCAAAGAACAACGATTTCTTCCTTCTCAATGGAATGTAATGTGATTGGAATGCGGGTTGCGGAAGCAATTGCAGTGATTGATAAATACCTTGATAATGCCATTCTAGCGAAAGTATATCAAGTACGTTTAATTCATGGAATGGGTACTGGAAAATTACGTCAAGGAGTTCATGATTATTTAAAACGTAATCAACGAGTAGAATCATATACCATGGGTGGTCAAGGAGAAGGTGGACTTGGGGCTACGATTGTTAAATTAAAAGCGAAGAGGAAATAAGCATGGCAAATATGGAAATTATCAAAGATAAGCTTGCGATATTACCAGATAAGCCAGGTTGTTATTTAATGAAAAACCAACAAGGTGAAATTATCTATGTTGGAAAAGCCAAAAAGTTAAAAAATCGTGTACGTCAATACTTTGTTGGCGTACACAATTTTAAAACAACTAAGCTTGTATCGAATATTCATGATTTTGAATTTATTGTAACGCCAAGTGAGAAAGAAGCTCTATTATTAGAAATCAACTTAATTAAGAAGCATACTCCTCCATACAACATTATGTTTATGGATGATAAAACTTATCCATATATACGCTTAGGAAAGGAAGAAATTCCAACTCTAAAAGTAGTACGTAAAACCGATAAAAAGGGTGAGTATTTTGGACCATTCCCCAACTCTAGTGCTGCCTATGACACAATGAAGCTATTAAATCGTTTATATCCTTTACGAAAATGTGCAAGAATGCCCAAAAAAGCATGTCTATATTACCATATGGGACAATGCTTGGCACCTTGTGAAAAAACGGTTGACCCTAGTATTTATCAAGAAATGAAAAATGCGATTCGTAAGTTTTTTAAAGGTGATGTCAAACAGCTTGTCGATGAATTATATGAACAAATGATGAAATATGCTGAGCAATTAGACTTTGAGAAAGCCCAAGAATATAAAGAATTAATTGATGCGATTCAACATGTAACGCAGAAACAACAAATTGATTTCAAGGATTTAAAAGATCGTGATGTCTTTGGTTATTATGTTGATAAGGGTTATATTTCGATTCAAGCCTTCTTCTTACGGGGAGGAAAGCTATTAGAGCGTTCCTTTTCGCTACAACCGTTATTTGAAGCTGAGGAAGAAGCTTTTGAGTCGTTTATCTTACAATATTATCAGTCACATCCTTATCCACATGAAATTTTAATTCCGAATAGCTATAACTGTGAGGTTTTAAAAGAAGTATTAGAAGGTAAGATTGTGCAACCAGAGCGTGGGGATAAATTAAAATTAGTGGAAATGGTATTATTAAATGCCAAAAAAGAACACGAACAAAAATTTACTTTAACCCAACGTAAAGATGATAGTCGTCAATTTGCCTTAAAACAACTATCGCATTTACTCCAAATGAAGGTGCATCGAATTGAACTATTTGATAACTCTCATCTACAAGGAAGCTTTAATGTTAGTGGGATGGTTGTCTTTGTCGATGGTAAACCAAGTAAAAAAGATTATCGAATGTATCGCTTAGACAGCTATCGTAGTGATTTAGATTCGATGAAGGAAGCAATCTATCGACGTTATTTCCGTTTATTAAAAGATGGTGGAACTTATCCTGATTTATTAATTGTCGATGGTGGGGAATTACAAATTAAAGCAGCGAAAGAAATATTAGATGCATTAGAAGTGAATGTAGCTTTATGTGGTTTATGTAAGGATGAGCATCACCGTACCAACGCCTTATTAAATCAAGATGGTGAACGTATTGAAATTGATCCAAGTAGTCCTTTATTTTTCTTACTTACCCAAATGCAAGATGAAGTTCATCGTTTTGCGATTAGCTATCATCGCCGCTTACGTTCGAAAGCAATGTCGAAATCAATTTTAGATGAAGTTGAAGGAATTGGAGAAGTACGTAAAAAAGCAATTTGGAATCATTTTGGCTCTTTAAAGAAATTAAAAGCTGCAAGTATAGAAGCAATTAGTGAAATTATACCGAAACAAGTAGCACAAGATTTATATCAATTGTTACATTTAAAGGATGAAAATGTCGAAGAAAATATATCGAATCTAAATGATATGGATTGATTGAAAAATTAATTTATGTTAAAATAAACAATAAGAAAAGATAGTCTTTGACTAGGAAAGGAAATTTAAAATGGAAAACAAAAAAAATCGTTTTGCAGGAACTAAAACTGAAAAAAACCTATGGGATGCATTTGCTGGGGAATCAATGGCTCGTAACAAATACACTTACTTTGCATCTGTAGCAAAAAAAGCTGGTTATGAACAAATCGCAGCATTATTCTTAAAAACAGCTGAAAACGAAAAAGAACACGCTAAATTATGGTTCAAACACTTAGGAGAACTAGGAAACACTGCAGAAAACTTATTACATGCAGCTGAAGGTGAAGAATACGAATGGACTGATATGTACGATCGTATGGCTAAAGAAGCTGATGAAGAAGGTTTCCACGATTTAGCTGCTCAATTTAGAGGGGTTGCAGCTATCGAAAAAGCACACGAAGAACGTTACCGTAAACTTCTAAACAACGTTGAAACAATGCAAGTATTTGAAAAAGCTGGAATCACTATGTGGGAATGCCGTAACTGTGGTCACTTAGTAACATCTACTAAAGCACCTCAATTATGTCCAGTATGTCTTCACCCTCAATCATTCTTTGAAGTACGTGAAGAAAACTACTAATCATTAAAATACTTTAATAAACAATAGAGAAACACTGATGAGGAACAGATAAAGTGTTTCTCTTTTTTTATAAAAATTTTATATGTTCGACATCATTCGACAATCACTACTAATTTGATATGATATAAAATAGTCAGAAAGCGGTTTCAGTATGAAACAGAAAGGAAGAGAACATATGAAATTTAAGAAACAAATGGCAGCTTTAGCTGCAGCTGTAATGTTAATGCAAGGACTTCCTGTCTATGTATTACAACCTGTTCGCATTGTAGCTAGCGAACAAATGACAACAATTGCCGATGAATTGTATAAGGATAATACTTTTACAGCCATCAAAACGACAGTTACACAATCACAAATTGATCAATTAATGAATCAAGCCCAAAACATTAGTGAAATGACATTAAAGACAGTTACGATGGTTCGTTTAACTGACGCAATGAATCAACTACAGGAAATGCGCTTTACTGGTTATGGAAATCGTCATTTTGCGACATTCGCATATTATTCAGAAAGTGGAATCGCACAATATCGTACCAATGCGATGACACCACATAGTGGTATTAGTGCTTTATATTTATCGATTGAAGTAAAAGATGAAAATCAAGCAACAGTATTTAAACGTGAAATAAAAGGTACAGATGCCTTAAGCGCTGAAACAATCGATATTCCAATGAAGGAAGGTTATTCACTTGATATCTATAAATGTGAGCCAGGACGTTTTGAGACAAATCATAATGATGTCTTAAAGCATGATAGTGTAAATCCTTTCCAATACAAAGTAATGAATGGTAAACTAGCACGTTTACATGAAGGAAATCGCACTTTTACTTTATCTCAGGATGGGCAAGCATATGCATATGTAAAGGTTGATTATAATGCAAATAAGTTATATGTTGAACATTTAGAAGGATTAATGCTTCAACATGATGCATCTTTTGTGTTAGAAGGCTATCAAGGTGAGATGCTTCATGAAAGTAAATTCCAAAAAGGTACAATGAGTGAAAAAGCAAGCTATAGTTTAGATTTTTATCCAAATCAAAAACTTCTTTTCCATGGTGGTGCATCTATTTCGGTGCGTAATGATGATGGT
>JAXJYR010000337.1:0-1784 GCA_036306885.1 Longicatena sp. | reverse complement strand
TTTTCAACCCGATAGATTTCAACTTTTCAACCCGATAGATTTCAACTTTTCAACCCGATAGATTTCAACTTTTCAACCCGATAGATTTTAACTTTTCAACCCGATAGATTTCTATTTCACAAAAAAAACAACAACATGTTGCCATGTTGTTGTCGTGATATTATTTAATGTTTCCTGCTTCCATTTCTAGTTTTAGGTAATCAATCATACGTTTGAATCCTGTTTCTAGTGTTTGTTTTGGAGCCCATCCTAAACCTCTAAGTTTTCCAGAGTTTAGAATTCCTGCCGTAAATGGTGCTGTACCTTTTGTACCACCTTCAGGAATATCAAAGACTAGCTTCAACTCTTTATCAGTTGTTAATTCTACAAGTAATTCCGCTAATCCACGAATCGAAATTTTAGCATTTTCATCTCCAATGTTGTATGCCATTTCTTCTCCATCTAATAATACATAGAACATTCCCGCAATTGCATCAGCGATGTATGTGTAAGTACGTACAGGTAATCCTTCACTTTTTAACACAATGTCTTCACCATGAATTACATTGTTTAAGAAATCAGCTTGCACACGTCCATCATAAATAGACATTCCTGGTCCATATGTATGAGCTAAACGAGCACTTTTCGCATTTAATCCATATTCTGCCGCAAAACTTGCACATAATGTTTCCGCAAATTTTTTCCCTTCTGGGTAACAACTACGTGGATCTAATGGGTTTACAAATCCATATGTATCTTCATAGAAGAATTCTTCATTGTTTAATGGTTGCCCATAAATTTCACGTGAAGAGATAAACATATATCCAGCAGCTTGTTTTTCTTTCGCTAATAATAATGAATAGTATGTTCCTAAGGCATTGGCAGCTGCTGTTTCTACTGGTTTATCTTTCATAATTAATGGTGATGCTGGAGAAGCCGCATGAATGATGTAATCCACAGTACCTTCGTAATTGAATGGTAATGATACATCGTGTACATATACTTCAAAATTTGGATTGTTTAACACAGCCTCATCCATTTTCTTTGGATTACGCATAACTCCAACTACCTTTACATTGTAGTCTTGTTCATTTAGAGCTAATAGTGTATGAACTAAGTAAGAACCTACCATTCCACTTGCCCCTGTAATCATCACAACTTTATTTCTTAGCTTTTCCCATGAAATTGGATTTGCTAAAATATCTTGAATATCAGCTTTAAAAATAGCGTTCATAGTATCCTCCTATCGAATTCCTAGAATTTGTTCGTTTTCACGATATTGAAGAAGTGCTCTTAAAATATAGAAGTCTTCTGGTGTTGTAACTTTAATATTTCCGCGGTTTCCTTCTACAATGTGCATTGTTTTTCCTAATTTCACATATAGGTTACATGAATCGGCGATGTCCTCATAATCAGGATTCATTTTACGCATTTGTTCATGTGCTTCCATAATTTCACCTAACACAAAGCTTTGTGGAGCTTGGGCTGTAAACGTATGACGTTTTAGTGGCATATCTTCAACGATTTCACCTTTTGTTGAAATGATTGGTGTTTCAAAAAAAGATGTACATGTAACAGCGTTTCCATATTTTTTTACTGATTCAATGTTTTGTTCAATTACTTCATTACTTACAAAAGGACGAACTCCATCATGAAGTAACACAATCGAATCAGCTGGATTTTCTGATAAAGCTAGCTTTAATCCACGATAGATAGAGTCTTGACCACTCACTCCACCTTCACAAATTCCTGCTACCTTTGTAATTTGGAAACGTTGTACCATTTTTTCTAATTCATGCATATAT
>JAXJYR010000336.1:0-1681 GCA_036306885.1 Longicatena sp. | reverse complement strand
GAATTAACTAAGTTAATTGATTTGCCCCAAAATCCTGTTTATCACCCAGAAGGCGATGTATGGAATCATACAATGTTAGTATTAGATGCAGCAGTACAATATCGTCATTTATGTCAAAATCCATATTATTTTATGATGGCAGCACTATGTCATGACTTAGGTAAAATAGAAGCAACTGAATTTATTAAAGGAGCTTATCATGCATATGGTCATGAAATTAAAGGATTACCAATAGCAACTACGTTTATATCACGTTTTAGTAAAGAGAAACAATTAAAACGTTATGTGTTAAATATGATGAAGTTACATATGAAACCACATGTGTTATATCGCAATCAATCTAAATATAAGACAACGAACAAAATGTTTGATGATAGTGTAGCTCCACAAGAATTAATCTATTTATCGAATTGCGATAATATGGGAAAAGAACGTGGACAAAGTGAAGCTATGCAATTCCTACAAGCTAGATTAAAACATTATGAAGCTATCATGCAAAAAGATTATGTAAAAGGTCAAGATTTAATAAATGCAGGATTAAAACCAGGTGCAAAGTTTAATGAGTTATTACAACATGCTCATAAATTAAGGTTAGCAGAAGTAGATAAAGATTCTGTCTTAAAAGAAGTGTTGAAATATGCGAAGAAGATGAAAGGGAAATAACATATGGATCAAAAGCAGTTTATGAGAAAATTAGAAGAATTTTCACAACGACAAAAAACATATAGAAATTATATTGAAACTACTTCTGTTGAACAATTTTTAAGCGATTTAGCAGAAACTGGTTTTTGTTTAACTGAAGAAGAGTTGTTAAAAAAATATGAAGAAATTGGAAGGTATACTCATGCGACTGATTATTTTTACAATGTATATCAATTAGAATGGGATCGAATTGATGATAAAAGAAATTTACCATTTAATTCGGACTCTTTTATACCTTTTTATAAAAAGTTACTTAAAAGTAAGTATGATATATCTACACTTCCTGATATTGATTTTATAGAAGATAGTATGTTTTATGTAGAAGCAGATTGTCCAAAGGAACAAGTTCAAAATGAAGTAATGAGTATTTTAAAAAGAGTGATTTTATCTTCAGAAAAATATAACATCAGAACCTTAAATGGTTTGTTTGATGAACATGATTTTAATGAATTTATGCGATTCTATATTAAAAAGTGTCATAATCGTGATAGAAATTTTAATGAATTAATGAAACAATATTATGAGTCATTTGATGATGCAGATAAAAAGATTTATCGCATAAAATAAGGAGGTTTTACCATGAATAATTTTTATATGCCAGGATTTGGTATGTTTTCAATTATGTTTACTATTGTCTTTGTATTAATTGTGTTTACGATTATTTCAAGCTTAGTAAAAGAATTTAAACAACAACGTAAAGATAATAATTCGCCGCGTTTAAGTGTAGAGGCAACGGTTGTGGCAAAAAGAGAAGATGTAAGAATTTATCACCGTTCAACTAGAACGCATACTAGTTCTAGTACTACATATTATGCTACTTTCCAAGTTGCAAGTGGAGATCGTATGGAACTATCTTTAACAGGTAGTGAGTATGGTTTATTAGTTGAAGTTGACCATGGAACATTAACATTCCAAGGTAGTAGATTTTTAAGCTTTGAAAGAAGATAAAAGAAGGTCCAAATTTACCATGATGGTGGAT
>JAXJYR010000335.1:0-9538 GCA_036306885.1 Longicatena sp. | reverse complement strand
GTATTATAGTAGGACTAAACACAAAAATATTACCTAGATACAAAAGTAAAAATCCGAATATTATTAATTTCAAAACGCTAAAATTTTTCATACTATCACCATCTACATCTATACAACACCATAAGCATATAAATTATTTTTTGTTGAATCATAACAACTAGTGATTAGACTTCTAAATTTTAAATCTACACCAAAATAATATGCAGAACACGAATCAAAATCAAATGCTGTTGAACTTATACCACCTACTATAGAAAAACTATACATGAAATCATTTGTATTTCGTAAAATTGTTAAACGAATCGGATCATTTGTCCATTTTTTAGGAATCCCTGAAACAATTGGGGAATTTATTTGTTCATTTGCTTTTATGATTGGATGAATGGAAGTACCAAATAAACATCCAACCAACATAAATTTGAGTATCTGTTTCTTTTTCATAATATACCTTCTTCTTTTAGTAAAAAGAGAGCGATGAACGCTCTCTATAGGGAAAGGTTTCGTCCTCGAATACGTCTTCAAGTAACTGCTGTTGTCAATTCTTGATGTATCAAGTTAGATTCCTTTAATTGATTATTCTTCGTCTTGTTTGTATTTTTTAACGATAGCATCTACCATGTTAGTTGGTACTGGGTCGTAACGGTTGAATTTTTGTGTGTATGTTCCACGTCCTTGTGTCATCGCACGTAATTCAACTGCATATTTACTTACTTCTGCAAGTGGTACTTGAGCTGTTACTTCTTGGTATCCATCTACCATGTCCATACCCATAATGCTTCCACGACGTTTGTTGAAGTCACCAATTACTGTACCTGTGTAGTCATCTGGTACACGTACTGTAATATCAACGATTGGTTCTAGAAGCACTGGTTGCGCTGCTGCCATACCAGCTTTGTAAGATAAACGAGCTGCCATTTTGAATGCCATTTCGTTAGAGTCTACATCATGGTATTTTCCATCATATAATGTAGTTTTAACGTTAACTACTTTAAATCCTGCTAAAATACCGCTGTTCATACATTCGCGAAGACCAGCTTCAACTGCTGGGAAGAAGTTACGTGGAACTGCTCCACCGAATACGCGTTCTTCAAATACCATTTCTTCGCTATCTGGGTTTGGTTCGTATTCGATAAATACGTGTCCAAATTGACCATGTCCACCAGATTGTTTTTTGTGACGTCCTTCACCGACTGCTTTTTTACGGATTGTTTCACGGTAAGGAACTTTAGGTTCTTCTAAACGAACACCTACTTTATATTTAGATGCCATTTTGTTTACGATTACATCTAAGTGTTGATCACCAACTGCATATAAAATAGTTTGTTTTGTTTCTGTGTTGTTTACTAAACGTAATGTTGGGTCTTCTTCAATCATTCTAGCTAAAGCGTTACTCATTTTGTCTTCATCGTTTTTAGATTTAGGGTAAATCGCCATACCTAGCATTGGTTCAGAGAAGTTCACAGGTTCAGCAATGTAAGCTTTACCTTTTTCACATAATGTGTCATTTGTTTGTGTATAAGCTAATTTAACTACAGCTCCAATATCTCCTGTAAATAGTTTTCCAACCGCAGTTTGGTGTTTACCTTTTACGATAAAGATAGAAGCAATTTTTTCCATTTTTTCTTTGTTTGCATTGTATACTTGAGAATCTGAGCTCATTACACCAGATAATACTTTCAAGTAAGAAATACGTCCTACGAATGGGTCAACTGTAGTTGAGAATACTTGTGCACATAATGCTTCATTTTCATTTGTTTCTAATAATACTTCTTCTCCACTAGCATCTTTTACTGTGATTGTTCCAGCTTCACCATAAGTTGGGAAGTATTTAACGATAAGATCCATTAAACGTTGGATACCAACTGATTTAATCGCACTTCCAGAGAAGACTGGGCGAATTTCACCACTACGTACTCCTAAACGAACACCACGTGTTAATTCAGCTTCTGTGAATTCTTCACCTTCGAAGTATTTTTCCATTAATTCATCATCACCCATCGCAACAGCTTCAGCGATTTGGTCACGGTATTCCGCAACTACATCTTCCATATCTGCAGGAACAGGTTGTGCATTGTTAGGATCAGCTAAAGGTCCTTCAAAGTACCAAGCTTTGTTTCTTAAAATGTTAACTGAACCAATTGTTTTTCCACCTTCTACGATAGGAACTTCAAATGGAATAACAGCTTTTCCAAATGCATCACGTAATTCATTGTATGCTGTATCAAATGATGCGTTTTCTTCATCTAATTTGTTTACGAAGAAAATTGTAGGAATTCCTTTTTTCTGTGCCATTTCCCAAGCTTTTTGTGTTCCAGGTTGCACGGCATTTTTCGCATCAACTACAATTAATGCTGAATCCCCAGCAGCTAACCCAACTTCTTGTCCACGAATGAAGTCAAGGTAACCTGGTGTATCGATAAAGTTAATTTTACAATCTTCCCATTCAATTGGTACTAAAGAAGCATAAACTGATAATCCACGTTTTACTTCTTCTGGGTCAAAGTCAATTAATGAACTTCCTTCACTTGTAACCCCAAAACGATCGCTTGCTTTAGTGTAGTAAAGCATAGCTTCCATTACCGCTGTTTTTCCAACTCCTGTGTGTCCTAATACGGCAACGTTACGGACTTCGTGTGATAAATAGTCTCTCATCTTGAAATCCTCCTATTTAAGAATTGGCTTTAATTGAGCCAAGCAATCTTCACGTACGTAGTGTACAGCTTTACGTCCTTCTTTATCTAGTTGTTCTTTATCAGCACCAGCTCCAAGAAGTTCTTCTACTAAAGAAGCATATCCAGCATATGCAGCACGCATTAATGCTGTACATCCATTATTATCACAAGCATTAACGTCAGCACCACGGCTAATTAACATACGGATTGCATCTTTTTTACTAGCGTTACAAGCTTCCATTAAAGCACTACGTCCATATTCGTCTTGTGCGTTAATATCAGCACCAGCATCTAATAATACTTCGATACATCTGTCATATCCCATAAATGCAGCACGCATTAAAGCAGTTCTTCCATTATCATCTTTTTTGTTTACGTCTGCACCAGCTTCAATTAATTTTTTACAAATAGTTTTGTTTCCTTTTTTAGCTGCACCCATAATGGCAGTTTTACCTTTATTATCTTCTAGGTTTACATCTGCACCATTATCTAATAAAACACGAACGATGTCTTTGTAATCACGTTTACTAGCTCTCATTAAAGCGCTACGTCCATCACCTGTTTGGTAGTTAATATCTGTACCTTTTTTAATTTCAGCACAAACAGTTGCGAAATCGTTGTATGCACATGCATCCCAGAATACTTTGTTAAATTGATCCATGATAATCTCCTCCTTAAAACTGAATCAAAAAATAAAATGGACATAAGTTTTATTTTACCTTATCTCCATTTACATGCTATAAAGCAACAGCATTGCTGTTGATGAAAGTGTGTAGTAAACTCCTCCTTGAACGTTGTTAAACATATTCACCACACTCCTTTCTTACTCGATGATTCTATTCTACACCGTTTATTTTCTTTTGCAAGCGTTTACATTTTTTTATACCGATTTTTCCAATAACTTACCGATTTTTCCACTTAGACTCATTCTTCATGGATTTTTTGGTAAATCTTACAAAATAAAAACATTCCACAAAACACAAGACATTCGTGTCAAAATATGTCATAATAGATACGCTATGGAGGAATATATATATGAGTTTTTATTATCAACCTAAAAATAAATATACAAACAGACGTATTAATTGGAAAAATCTTATTATTTTAATCTTTGTTATTTTGGCAATTATCGCCCTAGCAATCCTTGGCTTTAAATATGGTAGTAAGCTAATCAGTTCGATCTTCAAAGATCCTTATGCGCAATATCAAGTATACAATGAAGAAAGTAAACTATTTGGTAAACAACAACATGATAGTATTGAAAATGAAGAAGAGCTATATTATTTAAGCTTCTACTATCCTGAATTTAAAGAGGATTACTTAAACCAAGCTATTGAACAATATCGAAGTGAACATATCAAAACAAACTTATCGCAACAAGATATGATTTATATCACTGTCGATTATGATTGTGAACAACTATACGATAAATATACAACATTAACATTCCATCAAAAAGTTTTTGATAAAGATAACAACGAAATCAAAAAAGAATCGGTTTCATATAACTTTGATGCCATTACCCAAAAACAAATGAATGAAAATGATGTGTTACGTCGTAACTATATCAAACATTTACAATCATTAGATTCTAAAGTGGATAAAGCTTTATTAAAACGTGGTCAATTAAATCAATTTATTTTAAATAAAGATAGTGTTACTTTTTATTTTAATAAAGATGTTAATCAAAGTATTACTTTAAAATATAATGATCATAAAGATTACATCGCCTTAGCTGATAAAAACATTCCTAGCTTATATATGCAAGATCGTATCATTCCTGCACCTCAACCAAAAGTAAACCCTGATCAAAAAATGATTGCGTTTACCTTTGATGATGGTCCTGCTAGTGCGAACACACACGCTATTATGGATGAATTTGAAAAATATAATGGGCGTGCAACCTTCTTTATGTTAGGTCAAAATGTTACTTATTATCCTGATGTTGTAAAAGACGTTTATAAACGTGGTCATGAAGTAGCTACTCACTCATTTACTCACGCAATGGGGATTGCAGCTACTGGTACATTTAGTGCGCAAGAGGTAAGTGATGAGTTATACAATACTTGCGATGAAATTTATAAAATTACAGGTTTTGAACCAAAATATTTCCGTCCTCCTTATGGAGCAATAAATGATAACGTCTTAAATGAATGTGGTATGGGAATTGTAAAATGGGACATTGACTCATTAGATTGGAGTAATCACAACCCTACAGAAATGACAAAAATTATTGTTGAAAATGCAAAAGTAGGTTATGTTGTTGTTTTAATGCATGATATTCACAACGAAACAGTAGAAGGTGTAAAACAAAGCTTAGCACAATTACATAATCTAGGCTATCAATTTGTAACCGTTGATACCTTAATGCAACATGAAAAAGAATATCTAACAAACTTCTATGACAACACTTTAACTAATGTTGTTATTGAAGGAAACGAAGGTGTATAACCAAAAGAGCCTTACAATTTTAATGTAAGGTTCTTTTTTTTATTCAAGCGTAAATAATAGTAGCTGAGCATCTTTAAAGCATAAAAACGCAAAGGAAGTGATTTAGTTCAGCTTTTGAGCAATATTGTTAGCCATATCTGTTTCATTTGAATTGATTGTTTCATTAAAAAAAGTAACGACCTCGAAGCGTTACCTTTTTTTTGCTAAAAGTTTTTAGTTCTTTACAATCGTATTCTCTTTTATCTTTGTTTCTTTGTCAATGATTTTTAATCACCAGTATAAGTTCTTATCCATTCTTCGTCACATTTGATGATATTATGTTTACCATTTTGATACATTGCACAATATAATTGCACTTCATCATGCTCATAAATCACAAAAGGAAATTGTGTAATATTGGTAACAGCACCTAAGTTTCCTTGTGGATCAATTGCGATTAAAGAGATTGCATCGCAAGCTCTACCTGCTTTCTGCATGCGTTTGATATGTTCATCAAGAGTTTCTTCTAAAGCTTGTTGTAAAGGCATTTGTTGGGCTTTTAATAAGGTTTTAATCGATAAACAACCACGCATGATATCTTCCCCTAAACCGGTTGCTGCACAAGCACCTAGTTCATCATCGGCATAAAAACCAGAGCCGATAATTGGTGAATCACCAACTCGTCCTGGATGCTTCATAAATAAACCAGAGGTCGATACACCAACTTGGACATGACCATCATCATAACCAATTACACAGACCGTATCATGACCATCGTAAGCTTTTAAAGCTGTTTCTTTGGCTTTAAGGTAACGTTCATAAGAAGATGGCGTAAGATGCTCTGCTTGCGCAAAACCTTGTGCAATGGCATACTGATCTGCACCACTACCTGCTAATAAACAATTGTATGTATGCTTAGCTAAATCCATACTTACTGCAATCGGACTTTTAATCGTTTGGGCTTCCATCACGCCACCAAAGGATAAATCCTTCCCATTCATATAAGCACCATCTAATTGTACATATCCTTCTTGATTTGGTAATCCACCTGTTCCTACCGATACAAAGCTAGGATTACTTTCGACATTTTGAATTGCCACTTTGATTGCCTCTTGCATCGTTTTCCCTTGCTTTAATGCTTCCTTCGCACATTGTACACCTTCATAAGACATTTTCCATGTTGAAATTATTTTTTGCATATTATAACCTACTTTCATTTTTTCACTTTCTAGTAAAAAGCAGCTAATTCCTACTTTTGGAACTAACTGCTAAATTTACTATTTAATATCTTGGTCGTTAAACACATCTCCACATTCTGGACAGAATTTTGGAGGATTTTTTGGATCTTCTGGTTCCCAACCACATTTATCACATTTATATAAAGGAGCATCTGCTGGTTTTTTAGCACCACATTCATTACAGAATTTTCCTTTATTGACAGTTCCACATGAACATGTCCATCCTTCGTTTGGTTTTTTAGCACCACATTCTTCACAGAATTTTCCTGTGTTTACTGCACCACAACTACATTTCCATCCATTTGTAGGTGCTGGCGCTGGTTTCACAGCTTGTGCTTGTACTTGTTTTTGTCCCATTTCAAATAAGCTTTGTGCATTCATATTACCTGTTTGTTGCGCCATGTTCATTCCCATGAATCCCATCATCGCTCCATTTTCATTTGCTGCCGCTGCTTTCATTGCATCTGCTTGTGCTCCAACTAATGTTGCTGCTGCCATGCTAGGATCACGCATAATTGCTGTACGTTGTGCTTGTTTAATCATTTCTGCGTCTTCTTCTGGAAGAGTTACAGAATTTAACGCAACTGAAACAACACTTAATCCACGTAATTCAGCCCATTTTTCACTTAACGCAATATTTAACTGTTTACATAATTCATCAACATGTGCAGGAATCGCATTCGGACGAATTTCCATCGCTGAAATTGCCGCAAAACTTGGTTGTAATGCAGAAACAAATTCTGCTTTTAATTGTGATTCAATTTCACTACGGTGGTAATCACCTTCAATATTTCCACAAACATTTGCATAGAATAATAATGGGTTTGTAATTTTATATGAATATAAACCATTACAACGAATGCTTACATCAATATCTAAACCAATATTACGATCTACTACTCTAAAAGGAATAGGTGTCGCAGTACCGAATTTATTATCAATTAATTCTTTGGTATTAATGTAGTAAATACGTTGGTCTTTACCAGTGTCACCACCATATGTAAAACGTTTACCAATTGTTTTAAAAGTATCTAGAATTCCTTTTCCTAGACTTCCTGTAAAAATACTTGGTTCTGTCGATGTATCATAAGTATATTCACCAGGTTCAGCACAAACTTCTACCACTTTACCTTGTTCTACAATTAACATACATTGTCCATCTGCTACCGCAATACCACTTCCGTTCGAAATAACATTATCGCTTCCTTTTGTGTTAGAAGAACGTCCACTAACACGTTTATTTCCTTTACGAACTAAAACGGTTTTATCAAGAGCATCACAATAAAAAAACTCCTTCCATTGATCAGCCATTGTTGAATTAAATGCACCAAGTGCAGCTTTAATTAATCCCATAATTAAGACCTCGCTTTCTTTTTTTTATGTTACCATAATCATCTTTTTAATTCAACTTTATTTCCATAAAAAAAGGTGGAATACCACCTTCTTTGTTATAACATTGGATCAATAATTGTTTCATTAATATGACGTAAAGTATCACAGCTATATCTAAATTTACCTTGATCCACTTCATTTAAATCTAGCTTTACAATTTCGCGTACTCCTTGGCGATGAATAATCGCAGGAACCCCAATATATAAGCCTTTTTCTCCATATTCGCCATCTTGATATACCGATACAGTTAAAATGACATCTTCATCATCAAGAATCGCATGAATCAAACGATTTAGGCTTAACCCAATCCCGTAATAAGTTGATTTTTTACGCGATATGATTTCATAGGCTGCTTGTTGTACCTGTGTATAAATATTGTGTAAATCAACTAAGTCTTTATCTTTTTCATCTAAATAAGCTAATAAGTTTTTCGCTCCAATTGAAGCATGTGTCCATGGCACAAAGCTAGAATCACCATGCTCTCCCATCATATAAGCATGGACATTGGAAGATGATACTTGTAAGTATTCACTCATCAAATAACGAAGTCGTGCAGTATCTAAAATCGTACCACTACCAATTACCTTTTCTTTTGGGAATCCTGATACCTTTTGTGCTAAATAAGTCATAGAATCAACTGGATTTGAGGCGATGACAAAGATTCCCGCAAAACCACTCGCACATACCTGTTCGACAACACTTTTCATAATCTTAGCATTACGGGATGTCAGCTCTAATCTTGTTTCGCCTTCTTTTTGGGCAACCCCAGCTGTAATCACGACAATACTGGCATCCTTACACTCTTCATAACCACCTGCACGAATATCCATTTTACCACGAGCATATGGTAAACCATGCTGTAAATCCATGGCTTCTCCTACTGCTTTTTCATGATTAACGTCGACTAATACAAGTTCATTAATACCACCTGTATTTAAAAATGAATAAGCCATACTCATCCCAACAAAGCCTGTTCCAACTAATACAATTTTACGTTTATCATTCATATCTATATCCTCCATAAATAGTTTACCTTTTTACTAAGATATTATACTATTATGATATGATATTTAAAAATAATATGCTCTAGTAAAAAAAAACGAAGATAATTATTCTTCGTTTCCTTCTGTCATATCGATGTCCACATCGACTTCTCCTGCTTTTTCAGCGCGTTCTTTTTCTTGTAACAAGAACATTTTCGCATATTTGTAGAATGTTGACTTTTTCATTCCTGTTGTTTTACGATATGCTTCTAATGGTTTGTGTTCTTTTTTTAATTGAATGATTTTTTGTTCGAAGTTTCTTGGTAAAATCACAAGAGGGCGTCCATATGCACCTTTTCCTTCGTGTTTTAATTGTAATGCTTTCGCAATTCCTTCAAGTTGTTTTCCACGATGTGTTTCATTTTTTAATGATAAAATAAAACTTACCGTTTCTAATTCGCGTGCTGGATTTAGTTCTAAGTTCCAACGTTCATCGATTAAACGAATCTCATTGTCACGACAAAATTCCAGCTTGTCTTTTAAATCAAGAAGTCCAAATCCAAAAGCTTCATATCCTGGAAAACTAATTTCATCTCCTGGTTTTAATTGTGTTTTAAAAGTTTCCCAGTATTGCGCTGTATTGAATTCAGCTCCACATGTAAATTGGTACCTCATAAAAAATTCAGCTCCTTGCACATCGAATTGTAATGTATCAATTCTTAATTCATTTTAACACAATTAACTAAACTTTCACAGTTTTTATTTACTAATTTTTAATTTTTTTACTAAATTTACAATAAATATCAGTGAAATTACTTATTAT
>JAXJYR010000334.1:0-6030 GCA_036306885.1 Longicatena sp. | reverse complement strand
GGGTAAAACTTATTTGGCCGTAGTATATGCTGTATCGTTATTGAAAAAAGGCGAAATTCGTAAAATTATTTTAACTAGACCAGCAGTAGAGGCAGGAGAGAACCTAGGATTTTTACCAGGAGATTTAAAAGAAAAGGTTGATCCATATTTACGCCCTTTATATGATGCTTTACATGATACCTTAGGTAAAGAACAGGTAGAAAAGTTATTAGAAAAAGAAGTTATTGAAATTGCGCCTCTTGCCTATATGCGTGGAAGAACACTAGATCATGCATTTATTATCTTAGATGAAGCCCAAAACACAACACGTTCCCAAATGAAAATGTTTTTAACCCGTATGGGATTCCATTCACGTATCGTGATTACAGGAGACGTAAGTCAAATTGACTTAATTCGTAAAAAAGATAGTGGTTTATTAGATGCACATCATTTATTATCAGGAATTGAAGGCATTGGTTTTGTAGAATTAACAAGCTTAGATGTTGTACGTCATCCACTTGTTCAAAAAATCATTGAACGTTATGAAAGAGAGGAATTATATGGAGAGAATTTTACTAGTCGAAGATGAAATTAATATTCGTAAGATTATCGCCTATGATTTAAAAAAAGCAAATTATGAACTGATTGAATGTGGTGATGGACAAGAAGCACTTGATTATGCTTTAAACCAACATTTTGATTTAATGATTATTGATTGGATGTTACCATCTGTATCAGGAATTGATATCATTAAAATATTAAGAAATAAAGGTTGTGATGCCATTATTATGATGTTAACGGCACGCGATGATGAAACAGACATCTTAACGGCTTTTGATTATGGTGTCGATGATTATATGACCAAACCTTTTTCACCACGTGAATTGTTGGCAAGAGTCAATGCTCATTTAAAAAGAATTCGTAAAAAAGAATCGTATTTACAGCTAGGTAATGTCAAAATGGACTTGGCAAAACGCTGTGCATATCACCAAAGTGATTTGTTAGAATTAACCAAAAAGGAATTTGAACTATTAGAATACTTTATGAATCATACCGATAGAGTATTATCAAGAGATAATATTTTAAATGATGTTTGGGGATTTGACTATGATGGTGATACTAGAATTGTCGATGTTCATGTATCTAAGCTTCGTAATAAACTAAAAGGTAGTAGCTTATACATAAAATCTAGTCGAGGAATTGGATATCTATTGGAGATACAAAATGAAACAGCCTAAATTTCTAATATATTTTGAAGTATTGGCGATTTTGATGGTGTTTGCATTTGTTACTAAAATTAACATCTATTTAATGATTATTTTAACTGCTATCTCTATTTTTATGATTGAAAAATATCATTATGATTCTAATGCTTTAGAAATTAATAATGAAAATAAGGATTTGCAAGAACAATTACGTTTTACAGGGAAAGATTCACATTTAAAAAGTAAACAACTTGTAGCTATTTTTGCAAGTATGCCTTTTCCTATTCTATTATTAGATATTAATGGTAAAATTGTCATGCATCATAATATTGATGTATTAAATGAAAGCAAACAAGACATTACTAATATTACTTATTTAAATAATGCGTTTTACTATAGTGTCAAAGATTTTGTCCATGATGCATTTATTTTAGAACAGCCACTAGAAAAGATTATTAATATTCAAGATGTTGAATTTCAGGCGATGTCTATTCCCGTACTAGCAAAAGGGAATTATAGTGGGTCACTTGTTTTATTTCAAAACATTTCTAAAACGCTTGAAGGTGAAAAGATGCAAAAACGTTTTATTGCGGATGCATCACATGAATTAAAAACACCGATTGCTGTTATTAAAGGAATGGTAGAAATCTTAAATCGTGATGATTTTGATGATGAACAAGTTCAAAAGGAATTTCTTCATCAAATTGAAGAAGAAGTACATCGTTTAGAAAATTTAGTAAAAGATTTATTACTATTATCTAAGTTATCTGTATCAAATGTGATTTTAAAAAGAGAACGTTATCATATTGTACAATGTATTCAACGTGCTATAAATTTATTAGAGCATAGTGCGAAAGCAAAGAATCTAACGATTACTACTGATTTTCAAAATAATGAAATGGTTTTTATTGATGTAGTAAAAATGGAACAAGTATTTTTAAATTTAATTAGTAATGCGATTAAATATAGTGAACAAGGAATCATTACGATTCGTACCTATAAAGATGATGTTTACTGTGTTTGTGAAATAGAAGATCAAGGTAAAGGAATGAAGCCTCAACATCGTGATTATATTTTTGAACGTTTTTATCGTATTAATGATGATCGTTCTCGTAAAAGTGGGGGCTCTGGCTTAGGATTAGCAATTGTGAAATCTATTTGTGAGGCACATAGTATTCAGATTGAAGTCGAGAGTGAATATCAAAAGGGAACGATGTTCCGTCTTAAAATTCGTGCTTAAATTAAAAAAAGGTTTGTTTTTTGTAAACAAACCTTTTTAAGTTTTGTTATTATGCAGATACTTCGTCGTTTTCTTCTTTTACGATATTGTAAACGTGGTCTCCAATGCGTTCTAAAGTACCAAGAATATCGACGAAGATACTAGCAGCTACTCCACTTCCACAGATTTCACCTGTCATACGTTTAAAGTGACGTTGACGAGCTTTTTCTTCTAATAAGTCTAAGTAGTTTTCTTTATCAATTACAGCTTCTAAGTATTCTGGACGAGGTGTAATAAAGTGTTTTAATGCATACTCGTTCATTTCTAAAACCGTTTTGTACATTTCGTTAATATCTTCAATCGCAGAATCTGTAAATGTCCCTTTGTCTTCATAAGCCATTTCGTAGAATTCGTTTAGGTTCATAGTTAAGTCCCCAACACGTTCAATTTCTTTAATGACTTGTAAGTTTGTAATAGAGTGGTCAGTGTCATAATCGTTTAATGAGTTATGAGCAATTGTCATTAAGTATTCTGTAATCTTAGCATCAATTGAGTTAATAGCATCTTCTAATTGTTTACTTGCATTTTGATGTTTAGAGCTTTTACTATTAAAGAACTCTTGTGAAGAACGTAAACATTGAGCAGCTAATTCACCCATTTTAACTGTAGCTTGTTTAGAAACATCTAATGCCCCAGCAGGTAATGAAGTTGCTAATGAAGGGTCTAAGCTATCTAAGTTTAATTCAATGCTATCTTCATCACCAGGAACGATTTTCTTGATGATTTTTACAAGCATTGGAATAAATGGATATTGAATTAAGGCAATAATTGATGCACGAATAATGTGTGCCACCGCAATTTGCATCATTGGCGCAATTTCAAACATCTCACTTAAATAAGTAATAAAGGCAGTATATGGAGTTAATACAAACATAAAGACTACAGCACCAAAGGTGTTATATAATACGTTAATTAAAGCGGAACGTCTTGCTGAAGTACTTCCACCAATAGAAGCGATAACTCCAGTAATTGTAGTACCAATACTACTTCCAAATACGAATGGTAAAGAAGCACCAAGTGTTAAAGCACCTGAATCATAGATTTTTTGGATAATACCAACTACTGCTGAACTTGATTGAACAACTGCTGTCATCCCAATACCAAGCACAAATCCAATCCAAGGCATGTTTTGCATTGCTACAGCTACATCAGTAAAGAATGGCATATCACCTAAAATAGATAATTCATCACCCATTAAACGTAAACCGAAGAATAGTACCCCAAATCCAAATAGGATATCTCCGAAGTAGCGTGTTTTTTTACGTTTTGCAAATAATTGAATTAATACTCCGATGAATACAAAGTATAATGCAAACGCCTCTACTTTTAACCCGATTAAGAAAGCTGTAATTGTAGTACCGATGTTTGCTCCGATAATAATTCCAACTGATTGTTCAAGTGACATTAACCCTGCACGAACAAATCCAATTGCAATTGAGCTAGTAGCTGAACTAGATTGAATTAAACATGTAACAATACATCCTACAATCATACCTTTCCAAGGTTTATTTGTGAATTTGTCAATGTAATCTTTTAGTTTTTCACCAGCAAGTTTTTTAAGACCATCTCCCATGAAATCAATTCCAAAAAGAAACAGTGCTAGACCACCAATAATGTAGTCCCATTGAATAGCAGACATACCTAGCGTCTGCGTCGCAATCTCTAACATAATATTTCCTCCTGATTCATATTAGAAACAATTAAATGGTAACAGAAATTTACCAAAATTTATAGTATATTCACAAAAAATTTACAAAAAATATACAAAACTTTGGAGATAATTGAAAACTCATAAAATTAAACACAAAAATCTAATATTTCGTGGTAAAATAATGAAGTATACCACGGAGGTTTATTATGGAAGTTTGTATTGTGAATCATACGCAAGATTCATCTTGGGAAACATATGAAGACATTTATCATAAAATAGCAAAAAAAAGTGAAGAAGTATTAAAATTACGTGATGATTATATCGTAAGTGTTATTTTTGTAACACCCGAAATGATCCATGAAATTAATCGTGATTATCGTGGGATTGATCGTCCAACGGATGTGATTAGCTTTGCCTTACATGATAGTGAAGATGCTTATGAAATGATGGAAGGGGAAGAAGAACTAGGAGATATTTTTATTAATATTGAAGCCATCAAAAGCCAAGCTTTAGATTATGGTCATTCGATTCATCGTGAAGCTTGTTTCCTATTTACTCATGGTTTATTACATTTATTAGGATATGATCATATGAATGAAACAGATGAAAAAGAAATGTTTCAGCTTCAGGATGTGATTTTAAATGAAATCGCTAGTCGTTAAAATATATCATAAATTTAAATATGCAATTCTTGGTTTATGGGATGGCTTATCTAAAGATAAAAGTATTCAAATACAATGGGTTATTGCAATCTTAGTTCTTAGTATTTCTTTTGTCTTTCCTTTAACTAAAACTGAATGGATTATTGTATTACTATTATGCTTTAGTGTATTAGCATTAGAATATTTTAATTCTGCACTAGAAGCCATCGTTGATTTGGTTTCACCACAATACCATGAATTAGCAAAGCGTTGTAAAGATTACGCAGCTGCAAGTGTTTTACTAATTTCGATTGCTGCAGCAATCATCGCACTGATGATTTATTTACCATATATTATTGATTTTTTAGGAGGTTAAAATGAGTTTTAAATCAGGATTTATTACAATTATTGGTCGTCCCAATGCTGGGAAAAGTACATTATTAAATGCTTTATTAAAAGAAAAAATTGCGATTGCAACCCCAAAAGCGCAAACAACACGTAACAATATTAGTGGTATTCTAACAACAGAAGATACGCAATATATTTTTATAGATACACCAGGAATTCATAAACCGAAACATGAATTAGGAAAAACTTTAAATCGTAATGCCTATACTGCGATTCAAGAAGCAGATCTTATTTTCTATATGGTTGATGCTACTCAATCATTTGGAAGTGGAGATGAATTTTTATTAGAACGTGTTAAAAATAGTAATTTACCATGTTTCTTAATTTTATCGAAAATCGATTTAATTGATAAAGAGAAATTATTGTATATTTTAACAAAATGGCAAGCTCGTCATAACTTTGATGAAATCATTCCCATTTCGGCATTAACAGAAGATAACTTAGATACTTTATTAAAAGTAGCACGTGATTATATGCAAGAAGGTGGTATGTTCTTTCCTGAAGATATGAAAAGTGATCACGGATTAATGTTTCAATTATCCGAAATTATTCGTGAAAAGGTTTTAATCAAAACCAATGAAGAAGTTCCACACTCAGTAGCTGTCGTTATTGAAAAAATGGATGAAAGCGAAAATAGTGTCTTTATGAATGCGATGATTATTGTCGAACGTAGTAGTCAAAAAGCAATTTTAATTGGTAAACAAGCCGCAATGATTCGTTCGATTCGTTTATCAGCGCAAAAAGAATTAAAAGAAAAGCTAGGAAAAAAAGTTGAACTAGAATTATATGTTCGTGTTGAAAAGAACTGGCGTAATCGCCGTCATAAATTAGCTCAATTTGGATACTTAGAAAAAGAAGAGGATTAAT
>JAXJYR010000333.1:0-7173 GCA_036306885.1 Longicatena sp. | reverse complement strand
TTGAATAGAATGGTCCAGTGGTGTAGTGGTTAACATGCCTCCCTGTCACGGAGGAGATCGTGGGTTCGAGTCCCATCTGGACCGCCATTTTTTTATTTTACAGGTTCATATAAAGATACATCCCCTTACAAATATATGTAAGGGGATTTTTTTATACAATTGCTAGAGACACTTTAATTGCACAATCAATTCTATGCATTGTTTTTTCGTCTAATGTACATATCCATTGTCCTAGTCGCTGTTTATCAATAGTACGTAGTTGTTCACAAAGTATCATCGATACATAATGTAATGCATCATCACTAAAAATTACATGAGTTGGAATTGGTGGTTTGTTCATTTTTTTAGAGATGGGAGCTACTATAATAGTTTTTGAATAACGATTTCCTTTATCGTTTTGAATTACAACAACAGGCCGTACCCCACCTTGTTCACTTCCTACCACACCACTTAAATCAGCATAATATACATCACCACGTTTTATCATTTCATCCCAACTCCCTGTACGCTATTTAAGATTTTTATCATTTCTGAAGTTGTTAATTCTTCTGAATAAATTCGAAATTCAATTCCATGATAATATGCTGAAAATTGAAACAATTCTTCTACCCCAAATAAATCATACTGTTCTTGCAAAGCACCTGGCATAAATACCATTTTTGTTGTTTCACTAGGTATCACTGCACTTTGAACTAAGGTAAAGCTTTTATCCCCTACATAGTTCATCATTACTTTTTGACCATCTACTGTATCAACATATGAAACATCATCTAATTTCGCCCCAAACACCTCCATCGGATATAAGGGTAATTGTTCCTGGGGAAAAGCACTTGTTTTAACATCAAAGGTTTCGGGAATTTTAAAGGTTGATTGATCAAGCTTAGGATTCCATTCACAACGCTCAAAATTAATTTGTAATTCTTTTTCATTATTCTCGTTGGTAATCACAAGGCTTTTAATGCGTGCTTGCTCATCAAAAATCATTTTCTGATGCTTATAGTTTTTATGTGATGGATAAACAACATCACATTCAGCAATCGTTTCTTTTTTATCCTTTGTTATATTAGCATCTTTCAATAACTTATCTATCGTTTGAATTAAATATGGTTTTTGCGTATTATTGGGCCAGCTTCCTTGAAACTTGAAAATTTGATTTAATTGAGGTGTCATTACAAATACCCCATCTTTATTACGTACAATACTTTGTGATTGATTTAAAGTTAAATCATTTAATACTACTTTATACTGTTCATTTTCCTTTTGATAATACACCTCTAAATCATAATCTTGATATTCTTGTCCTTTCCGTAACTCCATTCTTCCTTTTAAACAATAAGCATTTAACTGTTCGATATGTTGATTCCATTTTTTCGCAAAAGAAGTGCGGTTTCCCATCCATACACAAGTTCCAACAATCGTTAAAATCACAATTACTATGATTATTTTTAATTTCATGTTTCTCACCCTTTCTTCTCTAACTTATGCGGTTTTTAGGATTCTCATTCATAATGATTGCCTTTTTTTCATAAGATATACAGGTGATTTATGTGAAAAAACTTGCAAAAGGAATATTATGCTTATCAGCTTTGGAAAAAATCTTTTATGCCTTTTTCGATATGATGTTTATTCGAAATTTGTATTATACCTATCCATTATTGTCTTATGCAATGATGATCATCGTCCTTATTGCTATTTTTATTACGTTATGTCCACAATAAAAAACCTCCTTACTGGTTTGTCCAGTAAAGAGGTACATGTCATTTTTTGCTTTCTTATAAAATAATTAATCCTAGATCTTGTAGTGCTTTGCGAACAATAAAAACCATATCTTGGTTTCCTTCTACAATAACACATTTTCTTTCTAAATCCACACTAAATATCACACGAGTATCTGCTAACGATTTTTCGATTGCTTGCACCTGTGATAACTCACATAAGTTTTTGACTAATAAAATATGCTTCATATATTGCATCACCGCCTTAAATTTATTATATCATAATTTTTTTAGAATGTAATATAATTCAAGTAACTTTCAAAAGCACTCGCTAACGCATAAGCTTTCTCATATTGTTGGCGATGAACCCATAATCCATCGTCTTTCGTTTTGGTTAAAATCCAATACGCTTTTAAATCCCATTCTTTGTGCGTGAAGATATGGCGTTTATCGGGTAGTTTTTTGATTTCAATCATTCCATAATGTTGGAAGTGTTCTTTAATTTGCGCCAGAGAATGAGAACCTTCTAACATATCAAACTGATATAGTCCTGACAATAAGCCTTCTTCACTCCGTTTTACAAAGTGGATTTCTTCCCCACATTGTAAAATGACCACTGTATATTTTTCGATTTTCCGTGATTTTGCTAATTTTAATATTGGAAATTCATTAATTTTATTTTGTTGATATGCCTTACAGCTTGTTTGCCCTGGACATTTATCGCAATGTGGCATACCGTTTGGAATACATACCATCGCCCCTAGTTCCATAATTGCTTGATTAAACAAATCACATTGTTCAAGTGGCATCAATTGTAATAACTCTTGCGCGAGCTGTTTTTTCTTTTTGTCTGTATCATAACACTCATCTTTACACCATAGTCTTGAACAAACTCGTATAACATTTCCATCCACAACAGGATGTGGTAAATGAAAAGCAAAGGAGGCGATTGCACTTGCACAATATGGTCCAATTCCTTTTAGCTTTAACAATTGATCATAGCTAGAGGGTAATTCTCCATTATAAAATTGGCAACATTGAATCGCTGCTTGTTTCATATTGGTCACTCGACGATAATAACCTAACCCTTGCCATAGCTTTCTTAGTTGATCATCACTTGCTTGACTTAAAGCTTCAATACTTGGTAATGCTTCAATAAAGCGATGATAATAAGGAATTACTGCTTCCACTCTTGTTTGTTGTAGCATAATTTCCGATACCCATATATGATAAGGATTGATTGTATGTCTCCATGGTAAATCACGTTTGTGCTTTTCATACCACTTAATTAATTTAATTCCTAATTCTTGATTTTTCATGTTGTCATTTTATCATGTTTTAACGAAAATGAGTAGTCATATGCATAAGCAAGAAACCACCACTATTGTGATGGTTTCTTTTCATTATTCGATTGTAATTGGAATTGTTTCAACTTCTGGTGTATAAACCTTTTCACCATTTACTAGTCTAAATACTCTAATTTT
Organism: Longicatena sp.; assembly: GCA_036306885.1. GTDB lineage: Bacteria > Bacillota_I > Bacilli_A > Erysipelotrichales > Erysipelotrichaceae > JAXJYR01. Next base: position 3,974 of record JAXJYR010000333.1, on the reverse strand, counting down.
AAATTGATATGTACTTCCAACTTTCAATCCACTACTTGTAATGGTTGACTCTGTTGTACGTTTAATTTGACGATATGCTCCTCCATCTTTACTACGATAGATTTCATAGTTACTCATACCTACAACTTTATCCCAAGTTAAGGTAACGGTTGTTCCCGTTGCTTCAACTTTCACATTGGCAGGTACCATTGTTTCTAGTCCAACAATTCCTTCTACGACATTTGAACCATTTGTCATGACACGATCCACTGAGTCATAACGTGCCGCTTTGACTTGGTATTGGTAAGTATTAGCTTGCATTGCCTTAGAAGTATAAGTAGTTACATCTTTTCCAAGTGTTAACACTTTTTTCCATGCCTTTTCGCCATCTTTACGATAGATAATATAACGTGTCGCTCCTTCTACTTTCGTCCAACTTAAATCAAATTGGTTTGTACCATTTGGTGTGATGATAAGCTCTACTTCACCGGTTAAAGTCGTTGTAACACTTACGGCTTCACTGATACTTGCTTTATCTTCTTTGATTGCTTTGATACGATATGTATATTCTTTACCAGTTTTCACACCATTTGCAATAAAGCATGGTTCATTTGTTTCACCAATTGTAACCCATTCTTCACCACTCATACGTTCCACAATATAAGTATCTGCAACAACATCATCCCAAGTTAAAGAAATTGTCTTATAGTTGATAGCTTCAGCATTTACATTACTAATATGTAATAAGTCAATATTTGCTTCAAAATCTGCAATATCAGCTACAAACTGATTCCAGTTTTTAGCAATGACATAAGTATCTTCTGTTTCATAAGCTTCTTGCATTTGGTTAAATGATGTTTCTAATCTATCATAAGCTCCATTTAATACTTGTTCCTTATTCGTATCGGCTAATAATTGTTCGGCTTTATGATATAAAGCATATGCTTCATCATTTAAAATAGAAAGGTTTTGTTCCGCTGAATCATATACTTCTACTTCAAAGATTCCTACATTTTTATGTTCTCCATTATTTTTCGTCACATAGATTCTTAAGTATCTTGCATTGATTGGAGTTTCTAATGCGATGTAATCAGGACGAGGAGCGCTAGCTTCTTCTGGTTTTGTAACTATTAAAATCGGTTCCCATTCTACTCCATCATCACTGATTTGAATTTGATATTCACTCGCTTTTGCTTTTTGCCAATAAATATCAATTTTATCAAATGTCGTTTCTTCTTCAAAATCAATTGATAACCATACTGGTGTTTCATTTAATACGGTCATTGATGACCAACGACTTGGCCAAGCTGGATCTGCTGTATCTTGTACTTCACTATTTGCTGGTCTTAATCCATCTGTAGCTAGGTTTGGAGTTAAGTAATCTACTTCACAACCATTTGCTTCAGCTGGTTTTAAATAAGCTTTGTTTTTATTTCCTTCTCTAAAAATACCTTCTCCTAATATATTCACATAAGTATCTTCATCACTTGAAACGTTGGCCACAATAACATTATCAAGAGAACCTTTAAAGGCTTTTCCAAATTCACTAATACCAGCCACAAATGTTGTCGAATCAATTTCTTCTAATTTCGTACCATCAACTGTAAGATTTGGATGTTTGTTCATTGCTAGATAAGCTTTACCATCCACAAATAAATATGTATTTTCACCGTCACATGTGATTCCTAAATTTACCCATGTATCAAATGGTAATTGATAATCAAATTCAAATACATATCGAGTTAATTCACTATATTGACGTTTAAATGTAATATTACCATTTGGATTCACATAAAGGGTACCATCTTTAGAAGTTAACAATGTTGCATCTGTTGTACAATCTTCATCCATTTTTACATCCATTGAAATGGTATATGGGTGACCAATTGATGTCAGAGGTGTTTGAATCGAACCATTTCCAGTTAATTTTAAACCCCCTTGTTCAATTGATGCATCGCCTTGTAGGGTTGCATCATAGTGATTTTCAGTAATATCGAAAGTATCATTTGTGAAATCATATTTTAAGACAATTTTTCCTTCACTATCTACAGTACGGCTTGGATTTGCATAAGGTACTTTATCCCCTAAGGTTTCCACACGATTCATAAATTCACTAATATTTTGATCTGCTGTTTTTTCTCCATACCAAGTTTTTTCACTAATTAACATGACCCCATTTTTGAAACGATCAAAGGCATCAAACCATGACCATCCACCATTATAAGAAGAAGTATCCATCCATACACAGAATTCTGCACCTTTATTTTTAGGTTCTCCTTTTAATACTTTTTCTGATCCATAGTTTGTAACATCCCAACTTTGGTAACGAGATTCTAACGGTAAGAATGCTGGATATCCTTTTAACCCTGGTACGATATATAAGTAATTATATAAGGTATTGATAATATCAAATCCATAATTCATACATACTTTAGCTTTGGCCCAAGATTGACTCCATTGGTTAATGGTTGCGTTAGTTGGATCAATTGCTTTTCCACTTGGATTATCAAAGCTTCCAAATGATCCCCATAAACGTACTTTATATCCTTTCGAAGTAACATGTTCAATCAAATCAGCTGTATAGTTTTTGTATTGTGTTAAGTAAGATGTCGGATATTCATCGGTACCAATATGGAAAACATCTTCTTGAATCACACGATTTGGATCATTAATACTTTCTCCTAAATATTCATCTAAAATCTTTTTCACTACACTAATAGCTGCATCATATTTTTCAGTTGTACGTAAATCTAAGTGGTTGAAATCCATCATTAATTTACCATCTTCAATATTTGCGAAGGCACCAGAGTGTGCAGGTGTATCAATTTCCGTGATAATATCAATTCCATAAGGTTCCACATTATTTTGGAAATCACGATACGCTTCTTTATTATAAGAACCATCTTTCGAAACAATTGGTTGAATATATTCATCATCTACTTCTAAACGGAAGGCAGTATATCCAGTTTGAACACGTGAGTTATTCGTTCCTAAGTGTAATTCATTTAATTTATACCATGCCATATAAGTAGCGATTTCTTCTACATATTCAATTGGGAAATACATACGTCCAACATCTAGCATACATGCACGAATTGGATACATTGGATAGTCTCGAATCATCCCTTTTGGAAGTTCATCATGATTATCATCTTGATATAAAATTTGGGTAATAGAAATAGCTCCGTATAATAAACCTGTCGTTGTTGGTGCACTAATGATTACTTGTTGATCAATTTCTACCAAATATCCTTCTTCCCCTAATTCATCTAAGCTTTCATCTAAATTTAATACAATTTCCCCATTTGTTTCTTGTAATTCTAAAGCTTTTCCTAGCATTTGGGCAAAATATCCTTTCATGATATTTGCTGTTTCTAGTAAAGATGCTCGATTGTAAGAAAGAGTAGGTACTTTAGAAAGTTGTAGGAAGCCAACATCACCTTTCCATTCACGTAATGCTGGTAATACCGCAGGTTTCGCATTTACTTCTGTAACTGCTTCTTCACTTGCCTTCACTAAAATTTCAATATTTTTAGTAGCGACCATTGGCGCCGCTTCACTATCATTTTCTTGTACTTGTAAAATTAGATTCACATTCATATCTTGTAATGGGCGATGAATCATTCCGTTTAAATCAATGACTTGTTGGTTATTTGATCCATATAAAGAGAATGTATATCCTTCTAATTGTGGGAATATAATTTGATCATTTTCAATGGAAATAGCACCTTCCTCTAATAACGCAAGTGCTTGTTGTTCTAAGGATGGTTTTTCTACTTCAACCGTTGCTTCTCGATAAATTTCAAGCTCAAAGATACCTACATTTCCATGGGTACCATTTCCTTTTGTCGCATAGATTCGTACATATTGGGCTTGAATTGGTTGCGCAAAAGCAATTTGATCTAGTCTTGGAGTCACCGCTTGTTGTTCTCTTTCAACGGTTTTAATAGATTCCCAATCTTCTCCATCTTGACTGATTTCAATTTGATATTCAC
>JAXJYR010000332.1:0-2558 GCA_036306885.1 Longicatena sp. | reverse complement strand
TGATATAAGGATTGATGATTTACTTTATGAACAGGATCTAAACGATAAGCACATATACCATCATTTCCCTTTAAAAGACCATATAAAGCCGACAAGATTCGAACATGCTTTTGAAAATAAGCTAATTGGTTAGAATTCTTATCTTTTAGATTTAAATGCTTAAAGACAAGACCTTGATAAGCATCCTTTACAAGTGTATGTTGGTTATCAAAATCTTGATATTGACTTTTTACAGTCATCGCTAATTCAGGTTTGATTTTCATCATTTGTTCCAAGACTTCCACATCATACATCGCCAGCTGCTGAGCTAGCTCAACTGCTTGTGCATGAAAACAAGGTACATCAAAATTACTCGTTGGATGGATTTCCATTGTCTTCGCTGGTGATAACACAAAGATCATAATGAACCTCTCCCTTCTTTTTTAAACGACGATGCATTTCTTCCTTCAATAAGGTATATACAATTGAGAAAATAGGAAGTCCTAGCAACATCCCTAATGCCCCAAATAGACCGCCCCCAATACTAATAGACATTAATACCCATAAGCCAGATAAACCAACTGTATTTCCAACCACACGAGGATAAATTAAATTCGATTCTAATTGTTGTAGTAAAATTCCAAAGATAATGAAAATAACACCTTGAAATGGATCAACTAATGCAATTAATAAAGCCCCAATCACAACACCCATAATGGCCCCAAAAACAGGAATAATATTTGTACAACCAATAATCACACTAATAATAGGAGCATATGGAAATCTTAAGATTAAACATCCAATATAACATAAAATTCCAATAATCAATGATTCTAATAGTTGACCACTGACAAAACTAGAAAAAGTTTTATTCGTTAAAGTTCCAACTTTCTTTAAGTTTTGATATACCTTTTGACTACAAAAAGCATATACAAAACGATCTAATTGTTGTAATAATTTTGTTTTCGAAATCGTTAAATATATCGCAATTACTATTCCCATCACTACATTGGCAACACTACTAGCCAAACTACTGGCAATATCAATTACCTTCGGTAATCCATTTTTTAACACATCCACTAAAATCGTTTCTAGTTCATGAATATAGACTTCAATTTGTTGGACAATATCAGACGGAATGATATTACGACTCATCAAATCATCAAATAGACGAATAGCACTTTCAATATAACCAGGAAATGCTTCCGCTAACATTGTCGCATTCTCAATTAATAATGGAATTACAATCCATCCAATAAAGGTTAATGCTCCTACAATCGTAAATAACGATAATAAGACCGCACATACCGTTTTCATATTACCTATACGATCTGGTAATTTCTTTAAAAAGAATTGTAATGGTTGTTGAAATAAAAAAGCTAATACAAGACCAATGATAAATGGTGACAACAATGAAAATACCTGTTGTAAAACATTCCATACATCATCTAAATGTAACATAAACCAAATTAGCACAATAGTATAAGTAATGATTGCTAATACTTGACGCATATTTAAGTTTTGAATTTTTTTATCTTTTTCAAATATCATTTTTATCATCCTTTTCTTATTGTCTTTTAGCATATCACATTCTTAGAAAAAAGTATCGTGATTTTATTAAAATTATTTTATAATATAAAAAAGTGAGGATTCTCTATGAATAAAATAAAAATTATTTTTTTTGATATTGATGGTACTTTATTACCAATGCATCATAAACAATTATCACCTGCTACCTTAGAATGTCTACAAAAGCTACAATCACAAGGTATTTTACTCGTTTTAGCTACTGGTCGTAGTGCGATGACCCTTCCTAACTTTGATGGTATTCACTTTGATGCTTTTTTAACCTTTAATGGTTCTGTTTGTTTTAACCAAGAGGGTATTTTATATCATCAGCCTATTCCTAAGGAAGATGTGAAAAAGATTTATGCAAACGCAAAAGCAATCAACCGTCCAATCGCCTTTGCATCTTTAAATGAATTAATCGCAAGTGGTTATGATCAAGATTTAGCTGATTATTATGCCTTTGCAAATCAAAAACTAATTCCTGATGTTGATTTTGCCAAAATGTTTGATAAGGATATTTATCAAATCATGATGGGTGCCTATGAACATGAATATGAAGCTATTTTAAAGGATGTTAGAGGGGCAAAGATTGCGTCATGGTGGCATCGTGCCATTGATATTATTCCTGCCCATAGTGGTAAAGGAATCGCAATAGAGAAAATGCTAGAAGTTTTAAATATTGATAAACAACATGCCATGGCTTTTGGTGATGGTAATAACGACATTGAGATGCTTCAAACTGTCGGATGGGGTGTAGCGATGGCGAATGCTTCTGACAAGTTAAAGGCAGTTGCCAATGACATTTGTGATTCTGTTGAAAATGATGGAATCTATCATTATTGTTTAAAACATCATATCATATAAAAAAGAGTTCGCTTGAACAATGTCATTAAGTTAGTGTAATAAATTTAACAGGAGCTATAAATCAAACAGTGAAATTAGCTCCTGTTTTTCATTTTAAGGCATTATGAAAAAATGTAGTACAAAACCACATTGTTATGATATATAAT
>JAXJYR010000331.1:0-2109 GCA_036306885.1 Longicatena sp. | reverse complement strand
TGTTTGTACCATTCATGGCGATGCTTAATTCAACTTCTCCACTTAACATTGGTGTAACACTTACTACTTCACTATATTCAGCGTTATCGGCTTTCACACGGTAAGTATATTCTTTACCAGTTTTTACACCAGCTGCAACGTAAGTTGGCTCAGTTGTTGTCGCAACTTCAATCCAATCACCTTCAGCTGTTAAACGTTCCACAGTGTAAGTTTGAGCATTTGGATATGCATCCCAAGTTAATGAAATTGTTTTGTAGTCTACTACATTAGCTACTAAATTTTCTACTTTAGTAGATGTTTTTTCAACTAATGCATCAATTGCGTCAAGGATTGCTTGTGCCATTGCATCCACACTTGCTTGTTCACGAATGTCTTTATCTCTTACTACCGCATTGATGGCAGCTTTTACACCACTAAAGTCTTCATATTGACTTGCATCTAAAGCATTGGCTGCTGTAATAGCCGCATCGACTGCACTATAGTCAGCTGTGTAGTTTAAGATTTCTTGATCGTTTAATTTTACACTTGCTACTTTTCCTACAAAGGCACTTGTTTCGCTACCAATCTTAGCTAATGGGAACATACATGTCGCTTTCATTGGACGGTTATTTCCGGCTTTATCTCCATCACCTAAAGTATCTACTTTCGTACCATTTACATATAAACTGATTTGTTCAAATGTATTTCTGAATTCTAATTCTACCCATTGTCCAACTGGTAATGCGTAGTTGAATGAGTAATCGAATAGTTCACGTGAAATACCAACTTTTCCTGTTCCTTTTTGAACGGCTTTGATTGTACCATAAGCAGATTCTAATAAGATTTGTTCATCTGTAGAATCACTTGTACGCATTACTTTTACTTTTAATGTGTTATTTAATCCAGCAGTTGTAAGTCCAGTAGTGGCAAAACTGTTTCCACCTTTAAGTTCTAATGCCGTAATATCTTCATCCACTACAAATTCAGCTTCATTTAATTCTTTTACTTCATAGTCTTCTTCACTTACATCTTCTAATTCATAAGCGAAGTTTGTATTTGGTGCATCACCAAGAGTTGCCGCAGCTGCTTTTGCTTGCGCTAATGTTTTGTCTTGTTTACCCCAAAGTTTAGCTGCGAATAATGGAAGAGCTTTATTCATACGAACATATACGTCATATTCACTAATACCATTTAATCTGACATCTGTCATGTCATTCCAAATAGCGAATGCTCCACCAATCATTTGTTTATCACCAGCAGGGACAAAGTTTGATCCAATTTGGTTGACTGCTAAATCATATACTTTACTTTCACTTAAGTAATCGTTGTAGTATCCACAGTTTGGCACAATGTAGTAATCATTGTCATTACAGCTAATTAAATCAAATCCTAAATCATACATTTCTTTCATGTCTGACCAACCTGTATCCCAAAGGTTAATTTGCACTCCTGTTCCATCAACTGGTACACTTCCATCTCCTTTAAGTTTAGATAAAGCTCCCCATACACGTGGTTGACGGTTGTTTGATTTTACATAGTCAGCTAAATCATTTGTAAAGTGGCGGAATGCATTTGGATTTGCAGTATATTCATCACATCCGATATGTACAATTGTCTCTTCATCAAAGACTGGATCTTCTCCTAATAAGTATTCATCAAAAATGTTTGTTACAAAGTCTAAACATTCATCATATTGTTTTGATAAATCAAGGTGATCATTATCTCTACCTGATGTACCTGTACGTAATTCTGGAAGGACTTTTGTAAGTGCTAATGAGTGTGCAGGAGTATCAAATTCAGGGACAATGTTTACTCCTAATACTCTTGAATCATCGATGAAATCTCTAAATTCAGCTTTTGTATAGAATACATCTTTACTTGTTAAATCGGCTTGATAAGTGAATTCTTTTTGTTCATCACCTAATACCACTGTTCCACCTTTTTTAATGTCAGATTCTAAACGGAATCCTGAATATGCATTCATTGGATCTGAGTGGCTTTCTAACCAAATGTAGTTGTCATTTAAGTGTACATGGAAGTCATTCATTTTGTACCATGCCATTTGTTTCACAATTTGTTTTAGATAATCCATTGTAAATGGAATACGTCCAACGTCTAATACAATACTAC
>JAXJYR010000330.1:0-4773 GCA_036306885.1 Longicatena sp. | reverse complement strand
GGATAATATGGATAAATCAAGTAATTGAAAGAAAAACGAACACGGAATAAATAATCTCTAAACAAAATTGATTAATGATTGTCGAGTGGGAATAGCCTAAAATTATATTTGTTAAGTCGTCATGTATTACATGGCGATTTTTTCTTTCTTATATATTATTTGTGTCCATTTGTGCATGTATAAAAAAATAGTATTAAGATTAAAAGTGTATTTAACGTTATCAAATTTGTAAAAATATCAAAAGTGGTAACGTTAACGTGTATAAAATTATATTTTTTTAAGGAATGTATCTATATAATATCTATTTATAAAATATTAAGTGATGATGGTTGTAAAAATAATATTCTAAGTTGCTTTGGTTTTATCTATTTTACTTACAGTTATTAATACCAAAAATGATAAAATCGTAAAAATGGTATTGATAACTTGCATATAATAATATTAAATTGTTCCATCTTTAATATTGTTCTTTAATGTATCACTATGTTTTAACAAGGCACCAAAGTGCTTTGTTAAAATATATATTTAATATCAATTTTACATATATTGATTAATCTTTTAAATTGTCAATGATTATTAAAAGATTATCTTTTGTTGTTTTGTAATTGACTTTTTCAAAAAGTAGTTCATTTGTTGTGTTTTCATAATCTTTTTTGAAATAATCTTTTTTACATATCTCAACTAATAATTTTTTAATGTTTTGATTAGGTTGAGCAGACAAACATTCAATATCTTTAGCTCTAATTGTTTTTACTTCATCAAAAAGTTTATAGAATTCGTCGTTATATACTATTTCGTTTGCTAGTTTATATAAATCGTATAAAAGTCTTGAATAACCAGTTGATTTATTTTTAAATAATAATCACCTAATGCAAATAACTTATCTATAAAGGTTCTATCAACTGACTGAACTTTTACATCAAAAGGATGCAATTGACGCAAATATCGTTATTTTTTAATTATCAAAACAAAAGTAATTAGTCGAAATTTAGGGGGAATCTCAGATTATAAAATAAGTGAAAAGAGGTGAAACTGTTATGGATGCGTATAAAATCATTCAAACATTATAACCTCTTTTTTATGTTTTATTTAATTTATAGGTTTTTGGTGATATACCATATCTTTTTTTAAACTGACGATTAAAATTGGATAGATTATCAAATCCGCATTTTTGTGATATAGCTAAGATAGTATCACAACTGTTTATTAATAAGTCTGCAGCTACTGCTAAGCGACGTTCATTTAAGTATACTGTAAAACTACTTCCGCTCATTTGTTTAAACCAGCGCATAAAATGAGAAGAACTATAACCACATAATTGTGCCGCCTCCTTAATGGAAAAAGAGTGCATATAGTTGTTTTCGATTGCTTGTAAAACATCTTTTAATCTTTCGTTTGTATCATACTGATTATGTTTTACAGTAGGATAATTCAACAACAAATAAACAAAACGAAGCATATTAGATTTTATTCCTAATTCGTATCCATCTTTTTTATATTCACATAAAACTTCGCTTTCTTTTAAGCATTGTTCAAAAGAAGCGTAATGTGAATCTTCTTTGCGTATTAGTGTGGGAAAATTATATTTTCCTTTTTGTATCGGTAATAAATATTTTTGAGCACAAATATCAAGATCTCTTGAACCTAGAAATTGTATATCAAAGAAAATGTTTTCATACTCCATAGTTTGTTTAGGAATGCTTCTCAAGGCATGTAATGTATGAGGAAGTACAATAAAAATGTCTCCTTCTTTAGCTTCCATCATTTCTAAACCAACTTGTACTAGACCAAATCCTTTTTTGATAAAAATGAGTTCCATACTATTTTGCCAATGTAGAGATACAGCATTAAAATCTTTTGGAATTGTACATGGATAAATGTTGAAAGGGAATTGGGAAGTCATATGTTGTTTATCTTCATAGAAGGTTTGAGGTAATGTTTTTGTCATAATGTTGCTCCTTTATGATAGGATAGTATCATAAATTAGCATAATAGTACAAGAAAATCGTAAAAAATGAGGACTATAATATCATTGAAGAAAGCGAGGGGTTAATGATGAACCTAGAAATAAAAACAAAATTAGAAGCATATTGTGGCACTTCATTAAATAAAGCTACAAACGAAGTAATTTATAGTTCCTTATTAAAAATGGTACAAGAAGAAAGCAAAAAAAGATTCATGGATGAAAGTGGAAGAAAACTATATTATGTCTCTGCGGAGTTTTTAATTGGAAAACTTTTGAGTAATAATTTAATTAATTTAGGATTATACGATGAAGTAAACAAAGTATTAAAGGAAGCAGGAAAAAATTTGGCTGATTTAGAAGAAATGGAACATGAGCCTAGTTTAGGAAATGGTGGATTAGGTAGATTGGCTGCTTGTTTTCTAGATAGTATTGCCACTTTAAATCTTTTAGGAGATGGAATCGGATTACGTTATCATTGTGGATTATTTAAACAAAATTTTAAAAATAACTTGCAAAATGAAACACCTGATTTTTGGTTAAACGAAAATAGCTGGACAGAAAAAACAGATGTAGTATATCCAGTATCCTTGGCAGGTAAAACATACAATGCTCGTTTATACAAACTATATGTAACAGGATATAAAGGAAGAACAAATCGTTTAAATTTGTTTGATTTAGACACTATCGATGAAAGCATTATAAATGATGGTATTTCCTTTGATAAAACGGATATTGAGAAAAATTTAACATTATTCTTATATCCAGATGATTCAGATGAAAATGGAAGAATGCTACGAATCTATCAACAGTATTTAATGGTATCTGCAGGTGCTCAACTAATCTTAGATGAAGCAATTACTAGAGGAAGTAATTTACATGATTTGGCTCAATATGTAGCTGTACAAATTAATGATACCCATCCTAGTATGATTATTCCTGAATTGATTCGTTTATTGGAAGAAAAAGGAATAGCGTTTGACGAAGCTGTAGAAATCGTGAGTGAAGTATGTGCTTATACAAATCATACGATATTAGCAGAAGCCTTAGAAAAATGGCCATTGCATTATTTGGAAAAAGTGGTACCACAACTGTTACCTATTGTAAAAAAACTTGATGAAGTTGCTCGAAAAAGAAGTGATGATAAATCTTTAGCAATTATCGATGAATATAATCGTGTTCATATGGCACATATGGATATACATTTTACCCATTCCACAAATGGGGTGGCAGCTTTACATTCACAAATATTAAAAGAAAGTGAATTAGCTAATTTTTATGCTTTATATCCAGAAAAATTTAATAATAAAACAAATGGGATCACCTTTAGAAGATGGTTAATCGCATGTAATCCTGAATTATGCACATATATTGAAAGTTTAATCGGAACTGATTTTCATCAAGATGCCTCAGAATTGGAAAAATTATTGGCTTATGTAGATGATGAAGTAGTGCTTAAGAAGCTACTTGAAATTAAAAGAAATAACAAAGTTAAACTTGCGAATTGGATGTATGAGAAACAAGGGATTAGAATGAATCAAGATGCGATGTATTCTATTCAGTCTAAAAGATTACATGAATATAAACGACAACAGCTAAATTTATTATTCTTAGTTCACCAGTATTTAGAAATAAAAGCAGGACATAAGCCATCAGTACCATTAGTAAGTATTTTTGGGGCAAAAGCTGCACCTGCTTATACGATTGCGAAAGATATTATTCATGCATTATTAACATTAAGTAAACTAATCCAAAAAGATCCAGAGGTAAATAAATGGATGCAAATTGTAATGGTTGAAAACTATAATGTAAGTGCAGCAGAAAAAATGATACCAGCATGTGACTTATCTGAACAGATTTCATTGGCTAGTAAAGAAGCTAGTGGAACTGGTAATATGAAATTTATGTTAAATGGAGCTATTACTCTTGGAACAATGGATGGAGCAAATGTAGAAATTGCGCAACAAGTAGGAAACGACAATATCTTTATTTTTGGGGCAAGTAGTAATAGTGTCATCAAACGCTATGCGAGAGGAGATTATTCTTCTAAAGAGTACTATGATAGTGATCCAAATATTGCACGTGCTTTAGATTTTTTAGTTAGTAAAGAAATGTTAGAGGAAGGGTGTGAAGAAAACTTACGTCGTCTATATAATGAAATAATATGGAAAGACTGGTTTCAAACATTGCCGGATTTTAATGCTTATGTGTTACGTAAAAAACAAGCAATGGAAGAATATGCTATTGATGAAATGAAATGGAGTAAGAAAACACTTATTAATATTGCAAAAGCAGGATTCTTTTCTAGTGATCGAACAATTGCAGATTATAACAATGAAATTTGGCATTTAGAAAGTAAGTAATTATATAAATAAGCAGGAGGGCTACTCCTGCTTTATCTTTTTGGTACTATTACGTTGAATTAGGTAATGTGGCACGATGATTCGTGTTGCATATAAATAAGGATTCTCGATATATTTGATGATTTGAGACGCAGCTTCAATTCCTAACTGGTTTGCGTTGATGTCAAAAGATGTATAATCGTTCATTTTTGAAAAAAGGGTGTTATTAAAACTAACAATTGATAAATCTTCAGGTACATTCAGTTCTGCATTTTTTGCTAGTATTTGTAATGTCATCGCATAAATGTCATCGCATACCACAAAGGCAGTAGGGCGATTTTCTTGTTTTAAAATATGAGTCAAATTATCATGATTATATGTAGAATGGGCAGATAATTCATGAACAAAATGATTTTCGATTTCTAAATTGTTATCATGCATTGCTTGTATATATCCTATACGTCGATC
>JAXJYR010000329.1:0-1710 GCA_036306885.1 Longicatena sp. | reverse complement strand
GGATACCATTTTATAAAGGTTGATTCATATATTTGTGATAGTGTGGTATGTAAAACTACTAATATAACAGAAATATTTTTAATATATCTTTATCGTGTTATATTTAAAAAAATAATGTTATATTAAAAAGGAAGATATAAAATGAAAAAAGGTTTTAAAGTATTTCAAAAGCATGATAGATGAAAAAGATAAACACATCGAATTAACCAACGAAGAAATTATGAATAAAATTTGGGCTGAAACAGAGGTTTTATTGAAATCTTTGGGTTCAGTCTTTTATTTTTTAAATACTTTCTTACAATTTACGGTATATTGTTAAAAACATTTATTTTATGTTGAAACTGTGATAAAATTACTTAGAATGGGGTGTTGTAGGATTATGATACGAAAATTTTATAGAGGTAAATTTTACAAAAAACATCGAGAAGCAATTTTAGCAAGTATAGATAGTGCAATTGTTGTTTTTTCATATTTTTTCGCATATTTAATTAGAAGTGATTTTCGCTTTCCAGATTTAGGTGAAATTAATATTCCAAAGTATTGTACCTTTGTGTTTGTAGGACTGACATTTTATAATATTGTCTTCCGTTTATTAAAGGTACATAAGAGCTTATGGCGTTATGCTGGTGCGAATGAATTTATTCGTGTAGTAATGAGTGGAGTATGTGTATGTATTGTGTTACTACCATTTATTGTAGTATCAAATTTCCCTCATGCTTATGCATCAATCGTTGTAAGTGGAAGTATGTTAGCTGCATTATTAATGTGTGGAATTCGTATTTGTTATCGCTATTTAGTATTACATGATATTGGCGATGATGTGGTACGTGCCAATGCCTTAATTATTGGTGCAGGTGATGATGGATATGTACTATTAAAAGATTTATTAAATGATAAAACAATTAAAATTGTCGGATTCATTGATGGTAAAAAATTAAATAGTATGATTAGTGGTTATGAAGTGTTAGGTAGTCTACAAGATCTAGCAGAAATTGTAAAGAAAAATAACGTAAATGAAGCATACATCGCCCTAGGGAATGCAAGTAAAAAAGAATTACGTGAAATTTATGACCAATGTCAAGAGCTACACTTAAAAACAAAAATCATGCGTAGTGGCGATCGTTTATTAAATAATGTCGATGAAAAGAAAGCTTCCTTAGAAGATATTAGTATTGAAGACTTATTAGGTCGTGGTGAAGTGCACTTACAACAGGATGAAATTTCTTCTTATATTAAAGATCGAATTGTTTTAGTAAGTGGAGCTGGAGGAAGTATCGGTAGTGAGCTTTGTCGTCAAATTGCCCGTTTTGAACCTACTAAATTGTTAATGGTCGATATTAATGAAAATGCGTTATATATGCTTGAACAAGAGTTTATGCGTAAAAAACGTCAAGGTAAAGTATCGGAAGCGATTGAAATGAAAACCCTAATTGCGTCGATTCGTGATCGTAAGGCTTTAGATGAAATTATGGAATCTTATCCAATTGATGTTGTGTTCCATGCGGCTGCGCATAAGCATGTGCCTTTAATGGAAACACGTCCACAAGAGGCAATTAAAAATAATGTCTTTGGAACGAAAAATATGATTGAGGCAAGTATTGATCATAAAGTGCCACGCTTTATTATGATTTCAACCGATAAAGCGGTAAACCCAACCAATGCGATGGGGGCAAGTAAACGTATGACTGAATTGATTCTTCAGGCCTATGG
>JAXJYR010000328.1:0-2764 GCA_036306885.1 Longicatena sp. | reverse complement strand
CCTGCATAATCTGCATCAACACGTAATAATAATTCGTTGATTCCTTCTACAGTTGGATGTGCTGGGTTTGGTGCCCAAATGTTAAATGAAGCTAAACGGAATGTTCCTTCTGGTTTTACATCAGGGTTTCCTTTTACTAATACATCATCTGCTGCCTCTAAAGTTGCTTTTAATGTATCAATTTCTTCAAGTGTAAGTTCTTCTACTAAACGTGCTTTAACGGCATCACGTGTTCTAACGAATTCATCCCAAGTAGTTGAAATATAGTCAGAACGAATATAACCATCAACGATTTCTTGTAATTCTTGTTTGTAATATGCTGCTTCTTGTTTTTGGATTCCTTCTGCATCTTCTGCTGTCGCCACTCTACCATATGCTCTAAATTCATTTAAGTGGAAAGCAGAGTTTGCAGAGTTATGAGTACCTACAACTTTTAAATATCTACCATAAGCTGGCGTTTCAAAAGTGAAGGTATTACCATGTACCGTTGAGTTAGAGTTATCTGATTTTTCAGCAATTTTGAAGTATTTATTTCCATCAATTGATGCATATACTTCATATTGATAGTAACGAGCTTTGGCATAGTAGTTAATCACGTTAACTTTATCTAATGCATAAACTTCTTCTAAATCCACAATCATCCATGGGCTTGTTTTGTAACCACCCATATCAAAGTATGATACACGATCACCATCAAATGCTTTTTCTGGTAATGCATCCGCACTTGAAGCATAAGATGTATCGGCAGCTGTACTTGTGAATTTTTTACCAGTTAAGATGTTTCCTACTTCTTCTCCATATGCATATACTTCAGAAAGATGGAATGTTTGATTTGTTTGGTTACCTGGGTTTACTTTTCCAGTTCCTTTGATACGGATGTATTTAACAGTGTAATCTACATCTAATGGGTGTTTGTTTCCTGCATCAGTTGTACCAGTCGCAGTATGTTTCGCAACCATTTCATAATCAACACCATCATTACTTACATAAACTTCATAGAAGTAAGAACGTACAGTATTATCTTCTGTTTTTGTTGAGTGATATGGACGTACAACGATTTCATTTAAGTCGTACATTCCATCTAATTCAATATCAATTACTAATCCATCAATTCCTTGTACGTTTTGATCTGATTCCCAGTAAGTTGAATTACTTCCGTCATAAATTTTCTTAATATCGTTTTTTAAACCATCGTTCGCAGTTACCACTCTTGCGTAAGGTACAACGTTGACTGGTTTTCTTAATGTAGCTAGTCGGAAGCTTAATTCGTTATAAACTTCTTTCATCGCTTCATGCGTTAATAATTCATCATTATATGCTTCATGAGCTGCATATAAAGCTGTTTCTAATAATGCATAAGATGATGCAGTATAAACAGTTGGATCTTTAGCTTCTACTTCTTTAATTAAGCTAAATAATTTTGCTTTGTTCGCAAATGTTCTAGATGTTTCAGTTAAAGTAAAGTTTACACTAACTGTTGTTTCCCCTTCACTATAAGATACTGTAATTGTTTGTGTTGCATCACTTTCTTTATCGAATCCTTCGATTGTTACGAATTCTGTAACATCTCTTTCATATCCACTTGTATAAATGGCATCCACACGAAGATCTAAGTCTTTACCTGTTTCATACATAGTGTTTTGAGTTACACGTAATGTTTCAAGTTCTGATAAAATTACAGTTGGTTTGGCACTAATTCCCGCAACGCTACGAACACCATTTCCTTGAAGTGTTAGTGTTTCATAACCTTCTGATCCTGTTTCATATCCGCGGTTTGCGATGATTTTTAAAGGTTCTCCACCTTGTGCTGCTGCTGTTAAAATAAACTTAGAGTTATATAACAAGCATCCACGAGGAACATGGTAATCACTTGTAACTAGTACAATAGAATCTACATTTGGATAATCCTTCGCAAGAATCGCATATGTATTTTCAGCATTTCCTACTGTATCTGGTGCTCTATCTTCGATAATTAAACGATCTTCTGATAAACCTTGAGCCAGTAACCATTCACCCATTAATCCACCCTCAGTTGCCTCTGGATTATTAGGTGCAGTTCCTCCACCGGTTACGGCAACATATGCATTTGGATATGCTTGCGCAATTTCTAAACCAGTTTGAAGACGACCAACTAATTCATCCTCCATCGTACCATCTGATTTTAATTTGAAACCTAAGATAACAATCGCCATTGAGTCATCGGTAGGTAATCCTTCAGGTACTGCTCCCTCATTCGCAAATCCAGGTTGATTAATTTCACTCCAGTACGCCATAATTTCTCGCCAAGATTGAGCTTTTGCACTATCTACGGCTTCAAGATCTTCTAACAAACGATCAATATCGGTTTGCGCTTCATCTTGATAGTTTTGATAATACATAATCAATTCGGCGATGATTGAATCTGCATCTGCACTTGCAGCTGCAACTGGTCCTTGAAATACAGATAAGCATAATGCTAATACTGTAAATAAGGATACAATCTTTTTCCACATTTTCATTCGTAAGTCCTCCTATACTGTTCTATTATTATAAAATTTTTTTTAGAGAAGAAAAAGATTTTTGTAAACGTTTTCTAAAAAAACATGTGAGAAATATAAATTTCCCACATATTCACTTATGATTATAATTTTCCTACTATTTTTAATAACCTAATTCTTCTAGAATCGTTCTTCCTTCATCTATTTTATCTTCACTTGTCGCACAATAAATCAGCGTATCTTCTCGTACAGATAAATGATATATTTCATTTCCCAGGGAATAGGAT
>JAXJYR010000327.1:0-4105 GCA_036306885.1 Longicatena sp. | reverse complement strand
GGCCTTTTTTAGTAAACTTCATTCCATACATAAAAAAAAGACACCTCAGTGTCTTAATTTTGATTTTTAGCTCGTTTCCATACTGGAATATACGCAACTCCAATTAAAGTAAGAGCCAATACCACAATCACCAATAAATAGATGTACCAATGCCATATTTCTGTTAAAGGAATTGGTAATACAGGGATATAAGTGAAAAACATATTAGCTGCATATTCTACACTTTGTAGTTCTCCATTCACATAAACAGGAGCTGCTACTAATGAGTTAACATATAACGAAACAAAGGCCATTAATACTAATATCGCAATCGTCGAACCATAATGCTTAGGTTTTAAATCAACCTGTTTACTCGTAAAGATATATAATCCTAACACAATTAACATCGCATGATATAAAAAGAATTGATAAGCTAATGGATGAATAAAGGCTTCAGAAACAGCTACTGAATCATTAAAAATACTAGGTAATGCAATCGCCATTAATGCGCCTAACAAACAACTAGGATACATAAAAGCTAATAACGTTTCACGCATTTTGGTATTAGAACTAAAACGTACATAGAAGATTAAAATAATTTGAATCGAACATAGATGTAATGGTAAATGTCCCATACTAATATAAGGATAATACATACTACCATCCGCTGTTGGAACCATTCTCATTACCGAAAAAGTTTTAACAAATTCTGAAATTAACGCAATCACACAGCATGCATTTAATAATTTTTCTAGCGGAACTTGGTGTTGATGTAGATACTTCATCGCTACCACTACAACTACCAAAACAATAAGAACCCATATCAAGTGGTTCATTGTAAACATAAGACCATCCCTTTCTATCTAAGGCATTTTTAATTTTAGCACTTTGTTTTCAAATTAAAAAGAAGATTTTATCTTACATCGATATAAATCTTCTTTTTATACATTAAATAATATCTACTAATCCTTTGTAGTTTTTCATATGTTCGCCGTTGATTTCATCTCCACGATCGACATTTCCACTTACCCAAATTGGTGGGTTAATTCCACGATCTGCTAGAATTTGAATAACTTCTCCCACAATTCCATTTAATAACGTCATTGCGACAACAGTAGAAGTTGAACAGAATTTTTCACTTACTCTTTCATCTTCTAATACAGAGTCTCCATATACACCACAAATATCTAATACTGTATCGGCAACATCTTTTAATAATAAACCACTAGAGTGACGAGATGTAACATTGTTTGTGTAATTATAAGATGTTACTCCAATCACATGCATTCCTTTAGCTTTCGCAGCCTGCGCCATATCCACAACAGCTGCATTTCTTCCTGATACCGATACAATAATCATGGTGTCATCGCTTGAAGTGTTCATCGCATCTAATACCCCATACGCAAAACCTTCGTTACGTTCCATTAATTGTGATAAACGAGCACGCGGATAAATATTATATTGAGGAATCATAATGGCATTAATTGGTACTAAACCTCCTGTACGGAAACATAATTCTTCTCCAAACATTTGAGAGTGTCCACAACCAAATACATGTACTACACGTCCTTTTTCAATCGTATTGGCGATGACCTCTGCACATTTGTCCATAATTTCCTCTTGTTTTAACGCATCATCTAATTGTTGTTTCACAACACTTGCGAACTCTAAATAACGTTTCATAATATCCTCCTAAACTAAATCAATTAAATCTTCTAAACGATCTAATATGCGATAACAGCGTTCCTTTAACTCTTCGGTTGGTTGCAGTAAATCAATGACCATCACTACATCCATACCCGCATTTAAACCACTTAAACATCCACTAATACTATCTTCAATCACTAGACAATCCTTAGGCTCCACTTGTAATAATTCTGCTGTCTTTAGATAAATATCTGGCGCTGGTTTTCCTTCTTTGGTCATACTACCATCCACAATGACATCAAAATAACCTTCTAGTTGATCAAAGCTTAAATTATACAAAATCTCTTCACGACCAGAAGAACTACAAATGGCCAAACGATACCCCTTCGCTTTCAATGCAGTAAACAATTTATTTAAGTCCATCTTCGGTAAAGGACCATTTTCCTTTTTAAACTGTTCCATAAACTTTGCACGAAAACGATAGGTTTCTTCTTCATTCCAATTCCCATGAAATTGATTCCAAAAGATTTCCTGCGCACTTTGACGCGTACGTCCACATAATGATATGATAAACTCATCACTCACAGGTAAATTAAACTCTTTTTCAATGGCATACCATGCATGTTTCGCAATTTCTTCAGTATCATACAAAGTACCATCCATATCAAATATAATTGTCTTCCACTTCACACACATCACCTCTAATAAATAATGTATCACATATTAACTTATTTTTCATCATAAACAAAAAAACTATCTGCTTTAACGATACATAATCATCTGACAGATAGTTTTAGCTTTTTATTCACCACTACTAGGTAACTTAAAGATTTGTTCCCCTTCTTTACTTACTAGATATTTACCTTTGGCAAAACGTTTTACATAATCAGGGTTGTTTAAGTTTTCAATTTGTTTATTTAAGGTTTGTGTTTCTTCTCCTAATGCCTTTAATTCCGCTTCATAATTAACGATTTCATCTTTTAAACTATGCGTTAACATTATTTCTTCAATACTTGTCCATGCAAAGAAGAGACCAAAACAAACTAGTACAAATGAAACGATTAAACGATTTCTTTTTTTCTTTTTCAATTCACTTTTTGTCATTTTTTCCCTCCTTATCTCTAGCTATTATACACTAATATTATAATTTCCACAAGTTTTTTATCAAACCGCCATTTTTATAGTAAAAAAGGCATTACCTTTCACATAAATAGTAATACCTTTTTTACGTTATTTAACAGATTCTGATGCGTCTTGTTTGGCTTGTCGCTTTTGTTGTTTCTTCGCTTTGCGCTTTTTTAAATATTGTTTGAACTTGGCAATACATTTCTCAATACGATGCTTCAAACGCATCGCCAAAGGGAGAATAAAAGGTTGATATACAATATATCCAAAGAAGAATCCAATCACAAGACTAACAATAAAATAGCTATGAATAATTCCTTGATTTACATGAATTAGACCTAAATATAAAACAACCGTGAACAAAATATGGGCATTTAACTCTATCATATTTTTAATCCATGCATATTTGATACATTGAATTACACCTAAAAGATAAGCTAATACAAAGGAATATCCAACTCCCATTAAAAAGAAATAAAGTATAGAACGCAACTGGATTAATAAAGACATTATTTAAACCAACGACTCATTAAACTATCTTTTTCTTCCTTGCGATGTACGATATAGGAAATAGAATCAATCGTCCCACGAATTCGTACTTCTCCTTTATCCGTATCTAAACGATCTAATACTAAGTCGCTTCCTTCAATATTCATCCATCCTTGGGTTACTTCTAATAGAAATTGTACGGTATCAAAGCTTTCGATTTGTTTTACTCCCGTAATATCTAAGGTTTTACGTTCTTTTAAATGTAAGCTATGGGCCATTGGATTTTCAAAGCGTAATGGGTTTTCTTCCATAATAAAAACCTCCTTTCAATGCATCATATGTTGAAAAGGAGGTTTTATGCTAAAGAAATGATGTAATCATCACAAAATAGTTTTCTTTTTGTTGAAAGTAATCATATGCTTTTTGAATTAATGATAAATCTTCACTTAATGCAAAGACAGTCGAACCACTACCTGACATTAAACTCATTTCTAATCCCATATCTTTTAGGGTTTGTTTGATGGTTGCAATTTCTGGCACTAGTTCAAAAGCACTAGCCTCTAAGGTATTTTTGGCATATTGAGGTAATAAGTGATATTTTTGTTCGTTAAGGATTTGAATCACTTCATCACTATGAGGGTGTTCACCATTTTCAAAGTCAATACGTTGAAAAGCTTCTTTTGTCGATACTCCCATTGGTGGTTTTACTAATAGGACATGTGGTTGATAAGTAAAGGTAAATGGTTTTACAATTTCTCCAATTCCTTGTACCTGGGCAGGAGTAGAGTATACACAAAATGGCACATCGGCTCCTACTTTTTTTCCTAACATGCTTAATTCTTCAATGGAAACATCTAAATGACAT
>JAXJYR010000326.1:0-6648 GCA_036306885.1 Longicatena sp. | reverse complement strand
TAAACAGGTGAAAAAGACTGTTTATATATAACAAATATAGAGTAGTGTATTTGTATCGAAATGAACGATTTTTGACACTACCTAAAAAACAGGGAGGAAAATTTATGAAGCGAAATTTATTAAAAAGCGTATCTTTAGCTATATGCGTCGCTTTATTTGTGTGTGTCTTAAGTGTGGCAACTTTTGTAACAAACAATAATATGACGATAAGTGCTGAAGAAACACATGTTTATGGTGATTGGACTTATTCATTAGGTACGAATGGATGTACGATTCTTTCATATAATGGTAAAAGTTCAGATGTAGTCATTCCAGCAAGTATTAATGGATACAAAGTAGGGGTAATTGGTAAAAAAGCATTTATTAACAACTTCACTATGCAAACAGTAACAATTCCTGAAACAATTACTTCTATTGAAGCAGAGGCCTTTGTAGGATGTGCTGGATTATCACAAATCAACTTTAATGCAAAAAATGCTACAGTACCATCAATTTGGCGTTATGATGGAAATCGTGGGGTCGGAGTATTCAGTGGAGCAGGATCAGCTGCGGTTTCATTAAAAGTAAAATTTGGAAGTAAAGTAACAAAAGTTCCAGAAAACTTATTTAACACTGATTATGAAAATGGATATGATTATGCCCATGTAACAGCTGTAGAATTTTCAAGCAGTATTTTATCAGTAGGAGTAAGTGCTTTTGAAGATTGTCGTGATTTAGGTCCAGTATCAATTGGGGCAAACGTTGCAACGTTAGATACAAAAGCATTCTTTAATTGTACAGCATTAACTAAAGTTAGATTTAAAGATGAATTACAATCAATTGGGGACTCAGCTTTTGAAGGGTGTACATCATTGGTTGAAATTATCTGGGGAGAAGGATTAGACTCAATTGGAAACTATACGTTTAAAGGATGTTCAAACTTAAAAGAAGTAAATATTCCAAAACCAACAACTACAATTGGAAGACAAGCATTTGCAGATACAATTCGTCTAGAAAAAGTAACAATTCCATCTTCAGTAGTTACAATGAGTTCAGAAGTATTCTACAATGCAATTAAGTTATCACAATTAAACTTCAATGCAAAAAATGCTACAGTACCATCAATTTGGAGATATGATGAAGCACGTGGAGTCGGAGTCTTTACTGGAGCAGGATCAGGAACAACATCATTTAAAGTAATATTCGGATCAAGTGTACAAGTAGTACCAGCAAACCTATTTAATACAGACTATGAAAATGGATATGATTATGCTCACGTAACATCTGTACAATTTTCAAGTAGTGTAAAAACTATTGGAGATTCTGCATTTGAAGATTGTCTAAACTTAGGTAGTGTTACAACAGGAAAAAATATTTCAGAAATTAAAAGTAGAGCATTCTTCAATTGTACTGGAATTAAAACCGTAAAATTTAACGATGTGCTTCAATACATTGGAGATTGTGCGTTTGAGAACTGTACCTTACTAAAAGAAATTACTTGGGGTAAAGGATTAGACTCAATTGGAAACTATACATTTAAAGGATGTTCAAACTTGAGAGAAGCTAATATTCCTTCTCCAACAACAACGATTGGAAGACAAGCGTTCGCAAATGATATTCGCTTAGAAAAAGTAACAATTCCTACAACACTTACATCTATGAGCTCAGAAGTATTTGCTAATACAGTAAAACTATCAACCATTAACTACAATGCAAAAAATGCTACTGTTCCACCTATTTGGAGATATGATGATGCTCGTGGGGTAGGAGTCTTTACTGGAGCTGGATCTGGAACATCTGGAATTACCGTTACATTTGGTTCAAAAGTAAAAACAATTCCAGCAGATTTATTCAACACAGATAAAGAAAATGGATATGACTTTGCATACATTAAAACAGTTAATATTCCATCAAGTGTTACTGAAATTGGATCATATGCATTTGATGACTGTGAACGATTAACAACGATTACAACCAAAACAAACAAAGTAACAATTGGAGAAAATATTTTAACTGATACTCCAACAGCTTTAAAAATCAAATGTTTATATGGAACAGATATGCATACCTACGCAAAATTAAACGATAGAAAATATTCATATCTAAAACCATTAAAAGTAGAATTAACTGAAATTAAAAACGAGAAAAATGGAATTAAAATTTCATGGTTAAAAGCTGTAGGTGCGCATAAATATTATGTATACCGTAAATCATCTTCAACAGGAACATGGAAGTTATTAGAAAAACTATCATCAAGTAAACGTTCATATATTGATGATGAAGCAAGTCAAGGTAAAACATACTATTATACAGTTAAAGCATATTCACCAAATGAATATGCAAGTGATTACAACAAAACAGGTAAAAAATTAGAATTCATTAAAGCTCCAACAAGTGTGAAAGCTTCTAAGGTTTCAAGTGGTATTAAAATTACTTGGAAAAAAGCAACAGGGGCCAAAACTTATAAAGTATACCGTAGTAAAGGAAGCGGAAGCTTTAAAAAACTTGCAACAGTTACAACTACTTCATATACTGATAAAGCGGTAGTAAAAGGAAATACATATAAATATAAAGTATATGCAAGCGATGGTTCAAGCCAAAGTGTTCCTTCATCAACTGTATCAATTAAAAAATAATATTTTATGGAAGGATATATCTGATTTTTTAGGATATATCCTTTTTTTCTAAGAAAGTGGATTGTATTTCATTGTTTTTTGGTAGGTATTATAATTGTCATGGATATAGGGCCATGTTATAATGAAAGCGATATCAGATAAAAAGAAAGGGGATGTTTATGAAGAAATTTTACATAGCTTTAATGAGTTTTATGCTGTTTTTATCACAATTAGTATTACCGGTAATGGCAAGTGAAGAACCTTTTGATGTAAATTCATTAGTAGAGACTTATCGTTATACAAAGGATTCTGAAACAGGAACACGTAGCTTTCACGAAGACCACGGTATTGGATTTACATTACCTTCCGCTTATTCAGCAGTAGAAGATGGTTTAGTGACATCAATTAAAAATCAAGGAAGGACAGGAATGTGTTGGGCCTTTGCCTTAATTGGTTCAATGGAAAGTAATGCGATTAAACGTGGATTAACGGATTTAGGTACTTCTTTAGATTTATCGGAAGCACATTTGGCTAAAAATAGTTTTCGATATGAAGTAGACACATTAGGTTTAAATGCCAAAGATTCAGTAACTCCTCGTTCGGAATTAGAATTTATTGATATGGGATTTTCTGTCGTTCATGGTTTATTTACCCTAACAAGAGGAATGGGACCAGTGAGAGAATCACAAGCACCTTTTAGTTATGATTACCAACAAATGAGCGATAATGTCATGAATGGAACTTTTTATCATCGTGAATTTACATTACAAAATGGTATTGTGCCATGGATGTTTGATGAAGAAAGTGTCAAACGTTTGGTATATGAAAACGGGGCCGTTGCCTGTGCTTATCGCTCGAATGGTGATGAATACTATGGATATGTAAAATCAGGAGGAATGCCGAACCATGGTGCACAAATTGTAGGATGGGATGATTCTATTGATCGTAATAAATTTTTACCAGAACCAGCTAGTCAAGATGGTGCCTGGTTGATTAAAAACTCATGGGGAAACTCGGCTGCTTATTTTTGGTTATCATATGATTCAACCGTAAGTGAAGTGATGTCGGCAGAAATGGCACCACAGGATGCATATGATTATAAATATCATTACGATATGGCAAATTTCTCATCAGAATATGATTTACAAGCAGGGGAAGAAGTCAAAATTGCGAATATCTTTAACACCCAAAAAACAACAGCTACCAAAACTGAACGAATTCATGCTGTGTCAGTTGGATTTGCGTCTATGAATACAGTATATTCGCTTCAATTATATAAAAACCCAGTTGGCGATAATCCAGAATCAGGAACACCATTATTAGATGAACCATTACAAGGTGTGAAAATACATCGTGGTTTTTATACAATCTCGTTACCACAATCGATTGAAGTAGCTAAAAATGACCAAATCGCTGTTGCCTTTACAATAAAAAATCGTAATCGAAATCATATTGCGTCGATTGAAGTATCAGAGTCCTTTGATGGATATAACTATCAAACCAAAGAAGTTACAGAACCAAATCAAAGCTTTATCAAGCGTGCAAATCAAAACTGGAAAGATATGCATGAAGAACAAAAAGTAGTTCGTATTCAAATGCTTACAAATGTCGATAGTGAAAATACGGTAGGAACAAAAGCCTTAAAAGAAAGTGATATGCATTTACGAGATACGCTTTTAACTTACAGTGGAGAATGTGTCGAACCAATGGTGATCATCGATAATGATGAATTAAAAGAAATGATGCACTATGGCATTCGATATGAAAATAACCTTAATGTTGGAACGGGAAAAGTGATTGTGTATGGGGTAAATGAATATGAAGGAAGTAGTGTTGAGCTACCATTCACAATACAAAAAGCATCATTGGAACACCCTAAATTTAATGTCAAATATGAAAATGAGCACATCGCTACAGGAAGTCAAATCCGACCTACCATCCAAGTAGCTTATTATGATCGTATTTTAAAAGAAGGAATCGATTACGAGGTAAGCTATGGTGAAAATAGAGTAGATGATGAATCAAATAATGATGGAAGCTTTAGGGTGATTGGAAAAGGTAGCTTTGAAGGAACCCAAACTTATTATTTTAATATTCGTGAACCAAAATATGTTAAGCAAATTCAAGCTCTAGTAAAACCAGGAAATGTGGCAATCGCACCAATGACTTCAAGTGCTCATATTGGGGAAAATATTTTATTAACAGTTGGAAATACAGATTGGGATTATGCCTTTATTGACTGGGAATTAGAAGGAATTACCTTTAATACTCATCAAGATAGTGATCGTATTTATGTATATGATGATTTATTATTAACAGCGAATTTTATGCCACGAATTGATATGATTGATTTAATTAATCGTTATCATGAATTAAATAAAGCTGACTTGCAGGAAAGTGATTATCAACCATCGCAATGGCAATTCTTCCAAGAACAATTAGAATATACCAACTACTTAATTACCAACTTTGATGACAATGATATGCGTATGACTCAAGCATTATATTTCTTAAATCTAGCTTATGAATATTTAAACCATGATGTGGATCGTAGTAATGCCTTAGCTTACTTAGAAAAGGTATCTCAAAATCCATTCGCATGGGAAAATTATGAAACGATCAGCTGGGGAAATTACATGTATGATTATGAATTGTTGAAGGCAGCTGTAAAAGATATTGATATTTCACAGGCGAGATTAGATGAAATTTTAGCACGTGTTGAAGCAAGTGAAATCACATTAGTAAAAAAAGGTGACGATGATAGTGAAGAAGCTAAACAAACGCTAGAAGCACTTTGCCAACAAATGCAAGCATTAGATGCATCTCTATATACAACAAGTAGTCATGCTATATTAGTCTCGTTATTAGAAGAAGCGAATCATTTATTAACCAATGAAGCGGCAACCAAAGTAATGTATGAGACGATGATGCAAAGATTAAATGCAGTTGAATTAGTCAGACGTGGCGATGCGAGTGCTTTAAAAACATTAATTGATGAAGTGAAGAGTTTAGATACAAGTATATATACACCAGCTAGTTCTGCAAGCTTGAGCGATGTGTTGATTCAAGCAGAAGAAGTATATGCACAGCGTAATAATCAAAGCCAATATCAGCTTGATACAATGCTTCATAGCTTACAAGAAACAAAGAATCAGTTGGTGTTAAAAGGAAATAAAGATGCCTTAACACAACTTTACGATTCTTTAAAAACATATACAGCCGAAAGCTTTGAAAGTGGTTGGGAAGCATTTGAAGTGGTCAGAACTAATACAAAATCTCTACTTGATGATGAAAACGCCACTCAACAACAACTAGATAGAATGCTACAACAATTAGAAGCAGCACTTCAAAATTTAGTTCCAAAGCAAGAGCAACTAGACAAAACAAAGCTTGAAGAAGCATTAGAAATGGCACGACTTTATGATGAACAACCATATACAAATGCATCATTTTTAGCTCTACAAGAAGCAATTCAACAAGCAAGTGATGTGTTAATCATCGCCCAAAATCAAGATGATATTAATGAAGCTTTGGCTTTGTTGGAGGAGGCGATGAAACAGTTAGAAGAATGGTCTTTCGCTCCATTAGAAGCTTTCATTGAAGAAGCAAAAGCATTGGATGCCGAACAATATGAGTCAGAATCATTTGATCATCTTCAAAATCAATTAAATATAGTAATACAAAGCTTATCAAGTATTCAATATGAATACCAAATGCAAGAGAAAATAGTTCTTTTACAGAGTGCGATGTATCAATTAATCAAAAGACCAGAGCGTGTAACAGGTTTAAATGCATATGCGTTAAACTATAAAACCATTCAGCTAGAATGGAATGCTGTGGAAGATGCGACTTATTATCAAATTTATCGTTTAAATACTCAAACAAATAAATGGATCAAGTTTAAAACAGCAGATACTAATAGTTATAGAGTTAATGGTGTGAAAACTGGTGTGAAATATAGCTATCGTGTCATTGCGAATAAAGTATTGACAAATGGTAAAGTGGTTGCAGGTAAATCATCCTCGACGAATTCAGCGACAGCATTATTAGAAGG
>JAXJYR010000325.1:0-6038 GCA_036306885.1 Longicatena sp. | reverse complement strand
ATTAGAACGTATTCAGTTAAATGACACCACAAATGCCGGATTCTTAAATTGGTTTTGTAATGATGCGCAAGCACTTAAATATTATTTAGAAGCAGGGAATGCTTCAAACATAAAGCTAGGTACAATGGATCATTTTGGTTATCATAATTATCCATTCTCATTGGAAAATGAAGTAAAAGCATTACAAATCTTAGCAGATATTTATGCCGTTGATCAAGCTTGTACAAGTGGAATCAAATTAAAAATGGCCATTGCAGTAAGTAAGGAATTCGCAAGTGGTGTGACTGCTTGGATGGGTGGTGCGATGATTGATCCTGTTGCTCGTTATCAGCTTTATGCCCAAAGCTATGATGAAGGCATTTTCTTCGATGACTTTGGGGCATTATCAAGTGCCGATTTAAGAAATGTAGTTGTTTGTCAAATCACTAATGATGATATTATTTGGTTACGTAATTATATCGAAACTCAAAAACCAGAAATGTTAGCACGTAATAAAATTGTCAGTGGACACTCTTTATTAGTATATCGTGAAAAAAATCCAGAGACAGGAGAAAGTATTCATGGACCGAACTTCTATGGACCAAATCCAACAATACAAGAAGTAATTAAATACGGTGGTGTGTGTGGGACAATGTCGAAATTCTCAGTGGTTTTAGCGCAAGCTTATGGAATTCCAGCGCAAGCGGTAGGACAACCAGGACACTGTGCATATCAGTATTTAAATCCTAAAGGTGATTATAACTTAGGATATGATGTCTTTGGTTGGGAACAATGTGGAAATTGGAACACAACCTTCCCATATTTAAAACTAAATGCTGAGTTAAATAAAAATAGAAGTCGCTTTGAAGAAAGTGAATACTATCGTTTACAAGCCATTGCATCAAATGTTACACGTGATAAAATTGCCTATATTGCTAAAGCAGTAGAAATTGAACCATTAAACTATTTAGCTTGGGAGGAATATTTAACTTATAGTGTATCAGGAAGTATGGAATACTATATGATGTGTCAAAAGATTGAAAAAGCATTAGTAGATTATCCAGTTATCGTAGAAAATTTAACAGGCAAACAAGTAAAAGAAGATATTTTAAATATTTTCAATGCCGAAGGACATTTAAGTGATACTGTTACAGTTGATCAATTAAATCGTTTACAAAGTAAATTAGATGGCTTAATTGATGGTGCTTACAAAACAACATATCAAAATATGATTGATACAGCAAAAGCAAGCTTAAAACAATTTAAACTAACTGGTATTTCTTATCGCAATGTTGTCGATATCATTGTATTTGAAGATGGAAGTAATCGTGTAAGAATCGAAACAGCAGCTGGACAGCCTCACTATAACTTTAATGAACCATATATTGTAGTAGATATTTATGATGAGCTAGGTAATATCGTATATCATCGTAGTATTAGTGGAGTAGAATCGCTAGAAGCATCTTCAACTATGCTAAACCTAAATGATGGAGCAAAAATGACATTCAAACTACGCGAAACATTTAGAATTAACACTCCAGATGATGCAAATTTAAAGGTATTAAAAAACAATTTATATTCTTATGTTAAAGTAAATGGTACATTCGTTTTAGAATAAAATAGCCTCAAAATAAACAGAAAAAGTGAAGAAACACAAACAGATTTTAGATTCACTTGTAATTTGATAGTGATTTTGATAAGATAAAACTAATCTGAGGTGAAGATCAATGAAAAGAATAGCCTTTATTTTAGTATTACTAGTACTTTGTGTATTATGTATTTATAAAATGAATGAACAATATGATGAATTAGCAAGATATCCCCATGTCTTAAATGAAGCACAAAGAACCCTTGTGTTAGATAAGCTAGATGCGGATGAAATTAATTACTTGGTTTCACAAAAAATTGAACCAGAACAATTTTTACCATACCTAGAACAAGAAGACTTTATTCTACGTAATACACTATGGTATGACTTAGCGATGAATACGCAAAAAACGGAAGTAAAAGAAGTCATTACCTTTATTAATCAATATCGTGATAAAATTGCATATGAGCATTTAGAAGCATATTTAACGCATTATTCTTATAATGAATTAATGCGATTCTTCGATATGGAACAAACCTTATCATTATGTGTGAATCCCAAAGATCCATATTTAATGATTGGGGAACAAGAAAGTATCTTTACATATGAACCTAAAGGATTAGTGTTATTAAAAGATTTAAAAGTAAGTGATAAATTACCATTAAAGAAACATTATTTACGTGAAAATGTCATTCCTCATTTAAAAACGTTATTAAAAAATGCCAAACAAAGTAATAACTTAACGAATGGAAATTTAGAAGTAATTTGTGGTTATTTATCTTATGAACAACAATTATCACTACTTGAAGATCATCATCCAATTATGGAACAGGTAAAACTACAAGCTGGTGGACAAAGTGAGCTTCAATTAGGATATAGTGTACTAATCTCATTTAAAGAAGAAAAGAAATTATCGAAAGAAAAAAATGAGAGAGCTTATCAAGATGCATTAAGCTATTTAAAAGACCAATGTGCTAAACATGGATTTACAATTCGTAATATCTATGAAAAACGGTTAATTGAGCTTCGCTATGTAGGGTTAGACCTTGCGATGGCGTTACAGGAACAAAAATTAACGCTAGAAGAAATCGATTTAACAAAATTTAGACAAGAATAATGAATAAGCGATGTGATGAATACATATGTTTTGTTGAGGTGAAACGATGCGATTCAAAAAAAACATCGCTTTTTTATTTGGTATATTAGCCTTTATTGCCTATTTTTCTTTTCGTAATCTTCCTAAAAATGAATTACCCGTGTTAAAGGTTTTAAATCAAAAAGAAGTAGAGGTTTATTTATTAAAGAATCATTTATTAGTTCCGATGAAGGTTTCAATGCAAAGTAAAAATGATCAAGAATATATTAAGAACTATCTTCAATATGTTACTGGTCAAAAGCAATTAAAAAATGCAAATAGCTTTGATTGCGATGATTTGCGTTTACAAGATGTAAGTATAAAAGAAGGCTGTTTAACCTTACAGTTCAATAGTGCTTTATTTCATTTAAAAGAAAATGAAGAATTATTATTCTTACAATCAATCATTAAAATGGCACAACAAATTGATACAATAGAACAATTAAAAATTAAAGTGAACCAACAACAGCTTCAACAATTAAGATATGGTACCATTATTCCCACATCGCTAAAAAACTATCAAGGAATCAATTCTTTTGTCTGTGAAGATGCATATTTACACAATAGTGATTCTTTGATTGTATATCGTTTACTTCAGGAACAAGGGAAATGTTACTATGTACCAATGGAATTAAGAATTCCAGCTCAGCTTACGATGAAAGAAAAGCTCCAATATATTGTCAGTGCTAGTATGTATCATAATGGTTTAAAATCACCATTTAAGAAAAATGATATGATTGAGTGTACAGACACAACTATTAATTTAAAAATGAAGAAGCTACAAGAAGATGCGAAATTAAAGGAACAGATTTTAAATATTATTGTATTATCATTAGAGGCGAATCATTTTAATGAAATTAAAGTAGAAGAGTTTCAGAAACAAACGAATTGGACCTTAACCGCTATAAATATAGCTGAATTTTAAGCATAAGTATGCTATACTATTCGTGTTAAAAAGAGGTGGTTTTATGAAGGTTGTTGTCATGAGTGATAGTCATCGCCGCATTGGAGTCATTGATAAAGTGATGAATGCCCATCCTGATGCCAATTTGTTTATTCATTGTGGTGATTTTCAGGATGATATAGCATATTATGCAGGACTATTAGTGGTGGCTGGAAATGGTGATACTGATGATCGTATTCCTAAAGAAATGATTCAAACATTAATGAGACATCGCATTTATGTGACCCATTCTCATCGTTTTCCATATATTCAAAGACACCAGCATCTAGTTCATAAAGCCAAATCATTAAATTGTGATATTGTCTTATATGGTCATACTCATATTCCACATTATGAAGTGATCGATGGTGTTACCTTAATTAATCCAGGTTCTTTATTTTATAATCGAGATTATAGTAAACCATCGTATGTAATTTTAAATTTAGATAAAGATATTAAAGTTGAATTTGTAAGATTAGAGGGGTAGGTGTACTTATGAAATTAGTCGTAGTTAGTGATAGTCATGGATTTAATCAAATTCTTCATGATATTTGTGAAGCCCATCCAGATGCCGATTACTTTTTGCATCTAGGTGATTTACAAGGAGATCCAAAACAATTTCCTAAATATCATTTTGTGAGTGGGAATATGGATCGTAATATTGAAAATGATGAATTGGTATTAGAAGTAGGCACCCATCGTCTTTTCATGACACATTCTAATGAGTATAACTACTTTAATCGCTTATATCAATTAGCCGATCGTGCCAATGAATTAGAGTGTGATATTGCCCTATATGGACATACGCATATACCACATAAAGAAGTCGTAGAAGGCGTATATACCTTTAATCCCGGTTCAGTGAGTGAAGGTAGAAGTGATTTATATGAAACATATGGGATTTTATATATCGAAGAAGATGATATTCGTTATGAAATTGTATTTGTATAAGGTTTCGATTTAAATCGAAATCTTTTTTTTGACAATATATGCTTTTTAAATTTGTTATAGTGAAAAAGGGTGAAGTATGGAAACATATATTGAAATCAGTTTTATGCATCAGTTTTTAACGATTGCGATGTCCTTACATTTGGCTAGATTATGTGTTTTTTCTTTCTTTTCATCAAAAATCATTTTTCTATATTCCTTATTGATATCTTTATTTTCCCATTTATTATGGTTTCCTTATAGTGGATGGTTCATCTTCCTATTAGAAACCTTTTGTTTTATTACCTTTTTTCAAGCTGATAAAAAGCTATATGTATTTGCCTATGCGATACGGTTTTTAAGTATGTTATCTTCATTTGTCTTATATCAAGGAAGTTTCTATAATTTGACCTATATGCCACCAACTACAGCTTTTATTTATCCTTTATGGTTATTTTTTGGTTTAATTATTATGCTTTGTTATAGCGTGTGTGCTAATCACTATATCGAAGAAAATTGTATCTATCCTGTCACCTTGATATTAAATCATCAAACATTACACTTAAAAGGATATCTAGATAGTGGGAACTTTGCCTCTTATCAAGGGAAATGTATTATCTTTTTAGATGCTAAATATGTTCCATATGTTACAGGAAGTGTCATAGAAAAAATTGTTGTGCATACAATGAATCAGGAAAGTATAATTGATTGCGTTGAGGCACAGCTTCAATTTGTCTCCAAAAAGGAAAATGTATATGTGGCCTTTACGAATCAATTAAAACTACCGAATGCTTGTCCATTATTATTAAATATGCGATTGTTGGGGTGAAAAGATGAAACGATTATACCAATGGATCAAAGCTTTTTTTCAAAGACGTAAGGAATCTGAAGTCTATTATATTCAAGGAAGTGATATTTTAGCCAAACCATTATCCAAAGAAGAAGAACAAATCATGTTGAAAAGATGGGAAGAAAATGATTATGAGGCTCGAAATAAACTAATTGAACATAACTTACGTTTGGTTGTTTATATCGCAAAACGCTATGAAACCAATCCAATTTTTATGGAAGATTTAATCTCTATTGGTAGTATTGGCTTAATTAAAGCCATTCATACCTTTAAAAGTGATAAAAATATTAGATTGGTTACTTATGCATCAAGATGTATTGAAAATGAAATATTAATGTATTTACGTAAAAAGAGTAGAAGAAAAAATGAAATTAGTTTTGATGAACCATTAAATATTGATTATGATGGTAATGAATTATTATTATCTGATATCTTAGGGACAAGTGATGATGTCGTGACAAAAGAAGTAGAAAAGAAATGTGAACATCATGCCTTAATGGAAGCTTTAGACCAGCTCCAAGATCGGGAAAAAATGATTTTACAAATGCGTTATGGGATACAACATGAAGAATTAACGCAAAAAGATATTGCCCAACAATTAGGCATTTCCCAATCT
>JAXJYR010000324.1:0-2113 GCA_036306885.1 Longicatena sp. | reverse complement strand
GCATTAGATATGCCATTTGGATTAGCATCTGGTGCTGCCGCTATCTTTGGTGTAACTGGTGGGGTAACAGAAGCTGTACTTCGTCGTATTGTGAACTCAAGTCGTCAAGAAGACCTAGAAGCAATTGCTTACATTGGTGTACGTGGAGATGAAGAAGTAAAAACTTTAAGTGTTAAAGTTGGAGATCGTGATGTCCACATCGCTATCGTAAATGGATTAAAAGCAGCTGGAGACTTATTAACAAAAATGAAAAATGGTGAAGTATACTATGACTTCGTAGAAGTAATGGCATGTAAACGTGGATGTATTACAGGAGGAGGACAACCACTACCTGTTGGACCACGTACGAAAAAAGCACGTCTACAAAGCTTATACAACATCGACTCAGTAGCACAAATCAAATTATCAACTCAAAACCCAATTGTGAAAACAGTTTATGAAACAATGTTAGAAGGAAAAGAACACAAACTATTACACAATGGACACCATGAATAATTAATATCTTTAGAGTCTGTGTAGTGCAGACTCTTCTTTTTTATGGAAATTATATCCAAATAATTGAATAATATTATAAATATAGTAAAACGCTTACAAAACAAAATATAGATATGATATAGTATAAATATAAAAGCGCGAATCGCGAGAAAGGATTATATTATGAAAGGAAATTTATTAAAAAAAGCATTTCTTAGTATACTAGCACTTATGATGTTTGTATCGCCTTTATCATTACAGGCAGCAGAAGAAACAACTGAAGAATTAGGTGTTAGTTTTGAACAAGAATATGCATTGCCAGGTGAAACATTATCATTAGATATTACAGGTGCCGATGTAGAGGATTGTACAATTACATGGGTAAGAAATGGAAGTGTCGTTGCGGAATTAGCGAACCAAACAACTTATACATTGCAAGATGGTGACTTGCAAAACTTATATGAAGTATTTGTATCGAAATCTGGAGAAGAAGTATCAACTAGAATGTTGATTTCTAAACTTCCGGTAGTTTATATCGATATTGAAAATGGTGAAGAAATTACGACCAAAGA
Organism: Longicatena sp.; assembly: GCA_036306885.1. Lineage (GTDB taxonomy): Bacteria > Bacillota_I > Bacilli_A > Erysipelotrichales > Erysipelotrichaceae > JAXJYR01. Next base: position 1,067 of record JAXJYR010000324.1, on the reverse strand, counting down.
ACCATATCGTGATGCGGTCATTAAAATTCAATCAAATGATGTCTATAAAGATATGGGTGCTCAATATGAAGGAAAAACGGAAATCAAAGGACGTGGAAACTCCACTTGGGGACTTCCTAAAAAACCATACCGTTTAAAATTAGATAAAAAATCAAATGTATTTGGAATGGGTAAAAGTAAACACTGGGTTTTACTAGCAAACTATTATGATACATCATTATTACGTAATACCTTAGCTTACAACTTATCAGGAGAAATGGGTTCCACTTATATTTCATCGGTGCATGTTGATGTGGTCATCAATGGAACAAAACGTGGAAACTACCAATTAGGAGAACACATTCGTATTGATGAAGATCGTGTACCAGTATTTGATTGGGAAGGATTTGGAGAAGATGTCGCAGGTGAAATTGCGGATGTAGAAGGATTAGATGATGATACATTAGGTGATATGGAAGAATACCTAGTAGAAAATATGGGATATATTACATCAGGATCATTTACATTCAATGGAACGACATATAACTTAGCTGATTATGATATTGAAGTACCAGAAATTACAGGTGGATATGCCATTGAATTAGATGAATATTACGATGAAGTATCAAAATTTAAATCAAGCTTAAACCAACCATTAATGTTTAAAGGACCAGAATTTGTAAATACCAACAAAGATATGATGGATTATATTTCTGGATATATTAATGCGTTTGAAGATGCTATTCAAAATACGCAAGACTTTACAACAACATATGATAATCAAACAATGCACTATAGTGATTTATTTGATATGGATGCTTTAATTGATTATTGGATGGTACAAGAATTATTCTTTAACGAAGATGCAATGAAAAAATCATCATACTTATATAAAGAAATTGGTGAAAAAGTAAAAATGGGACCAATTTGGGATATGGACTGGTCAAGTGCATGTATGGGTGATGTTAAACATACAAACAAATGGCAAACAAATCACTTTGGTATGAATGCACAAGGTCAACAATGGTACAAATTCTTAGTACAAGACCCATATTACTTAGCATTAGCTCAAGTACGTTATCATGAAG
>JAXJYR010000323.1:0-5879 GCA_036306885.1 Longicatena sp. | reverse complement strand
GTACTATGAGAAAAAGTAGTATTGAAAATATGTTCAAAGGCTCAGGGGTATATATAGATTTAGAAGCTAATATGATCGATACATTATTAGTAGATGAAGCACATCGATTAAATGAAAAATCTGGTATGTTTAAGAATAAAGGTGAAAACCAGATTAAAGAGATTATCAATGCAGCAAGATGTTCAGTATTCTTTATTGATGAAAAACAAAGAGTAACATTATCGGATATAGGTAGTGTAGCTGAAATAGAAAAATGGGCTTTTGAAGCTAATGCCACAGTAACACTATTAAAATTACAGTCACAATTTAGATGTAATGGTTCTGATGGATATCTGGCATGGATAGATCATGTATTAGAAATAAGAGATACTGCTAATTATGATTTAGATGATATAGATTTTGATATACGTATATGTGATACACCTAGTGAAGTTAGAAAATTAATATATGATAAGAATAAAGAAAAGAATCGTTCAAGAATGCTAGCAGGATATTGTTGGAATTGGATTAAAAATGGTCAAAATGATACAAATGTACATGATATCATTATTGATGATTTTGAGATGAGCTGGAACCTAGGTAATGGTATATTTGCGATTGATGATACTTCTATTAATGAGATAGGATGTATTCATACATCTCAAGGATTAGAGTTTGATTATGTTGGTGTTATTATTGGTAATGATATGAGATATGAAGATAATCATATCGTTACTGATTTCATTTCAAGAGCATCTACTGATCAATCATTAAAAGGTATTAAGAAGTTATATAAAGAAAATCAAGATAAAGCATTAAAGGTATCAGATGAAATTATAAAGAATACTTATCGTACATTACTAACAAGAGGTATGAAAGGCTGTTATATATATTGCTGTGATAAGAAATTAGCTGAATATCTTAGAAGAAATATAAAAAGAGGTTAATATAATGAAGAATGAAACTATAGAACAAGTATTAAAATTTAGAGATGATAGAGATTGGAAACAATTCCATAATCCAAAAGATTTAGCTATATCTATATCATTAGAAGCTGCAGAATTATTAGAAGTATTTCAATGGAGTGGTACTAATTTATCTAATGAAGGTAAGCAAGATAAGATTAGAGAAGAGTTAGCTGATGTTGTTAATTATTGTATATTGATGGCAGATGCTTGTGGTTTGGATTTAGATGAGATAGTACAAGAGAAGGTTAAGATTAATAATAAGAAATATCCTGTAGATAAAGCTAAAGGTAAGAGTGATATATATACTGAACTTTGAGTTAAAAATATTATAAAGATGTTCTAATATGTGTAGAAAAGGTGGCTTAACTAGGGCAAAAGAGTGAGTTACCTTTTTTATATTTTGAATAGCAATTATGTCTTTTAGTATTCTATGTAATGCATTAAACATTAACGGCATTGCATGAATGCAAAGATGTAATTCCTGTATAAACAAATTCAACCACTTCACCATTTTCACCACCTTTTCTAAAGTTCTAGACGACCTGGGACAGCAGCTATATACTAGGGATTTGATATTACCACCAGTTCTACAGAGAGATAAAAATACCCCTTATTATAATATTCTACAGAAATTTTCATTTTTCATTTTTTGTGCGAAAAAGTTAAATTTTATTATTTTGTGTACTGATTAAAATAAATATGTGAATGTTTCTACATTCTTATCTTGCCTTTTATATTTTATTATTTACAAAAAAATAGAAAAAGCTCAACAATAATTGTGAGCTTTATTTCGCACTTAGTGCTATTGACATTTATTATTATATAAATTCTATATATTAAATCAACAAAACTTGTAAAAAGTATAATACAATAATTTTATAAACTTAAATATTTTATTACTAATTCATTATCATCTTCTTCAATACTAATCAATTTACCATTATCATCTATTCTACATATAAGACATCTACTATATAGAGTAACATCTAATTCAGGAATAACGGCTAGAGGTTTAAGGTTGTAGCTTTTCTTTTCCAATAATTCTTGTTTTCTTTTTAACTCTTCTTCTTCCTGATATTTGTTGTAAACTAGTACACAGTTAGAATTAGGTATTCTGATGATAGTACGATCAAATCTATCACTTTCATTTACAAAACTTTTATCTAGAATTCCTAGAATATAATAATCCATATCTTCATCTCTTAATTGCATATATGTTTGATTACCATACATAGCTTGCATAACAACTGTAATTAAATCTTTGTTATTAGTTATTACAGGTTCTTCATATGAAGTTTCCTCTTTATGCATAATAGGTTTTATATCAGTGGCTTCACGACAGTATACTAATTCCTCATCTTTGTAACTATAGAAACATATAGGTGAATTACCATATCCTCTATATACTTGCATGATATCAAATTTTTTATCACCATCAAATGATGTTAAATCTTCATTAAACATATCAAGTTCATCGTAACCCGAATATTGATATAAAATAATATTTTTTTCAAGGATAACAACTCCTAATTCATCATTTCTTGAAACAGTGATATCTCCAGTTCTTAAATTACACTTATTAAATTGTTTATTCATATTATATTTCCTCCTATGTTTTATGGTTCCATTATAACTAGTTTGCAATATAATCACTACTACTCACAGTAGCAATTATTCTTTATATAAAGGTGTTAATCCTCTATCTATAAGATTAGTATTAACAGTATCTAAAGATTCTTGTTTTAATAAACCAAACCATATAATAACATCACGTTTTCTTCTTACATATAAAGGAGCATGTCCTGCATATTTAAGTAAATACTGTGTTTCATCTAATGTTGCTCCTAAAGCAAAACATATACATATTAATACATTACGTGAAGGATTATTCTTTTTGCCATTAATAATGTTACCTACATAAGAATGATTTAATCCTGCATCTATAGAAACTACAGAAGCTTTCTTATCATACTTGTTTAATAAATCTCTTAGATATTCTCCTACACGTATAGAATCATTTAATAGTTCTTCATTAACTTTTTTTTCAAATTCATCAAAAGTATTACAGCTACGTAAATAGTATTCTAATGATATTGTTCTACCATTATTTATATAAAATACATCATCCTTCATGTTTAATTCTCCTTTTTTATTATATAAATATTGTAGCATATAAAGTAAATATTAATAATGAAATTATATGATATGGATTGTAAAATTATATTCTTATTTTAGGTGGGTATAATCAATATAAGTTGATATATATTTAAACTACAGAAATATATTTTTAACAGATGTGTAAAATATGAAAGAGTAATGGTTGAATGTGTAGATAAGTTAAAATAATATAGTATGTTATAATAAAACTAAATAATTGTAACCGCAAAATAAATAGGTGTATATAAAAAGAAAAAAACTTTTGAGATAATTGAAGCAAACTAGAATACTCAGTTTACTTCGCATAGCGTTTTGAGTCACTCAAATTACTATTACTAGTAAACTGAGTGACTTTTAAATACTATGAAAGTGAGTGAGATAAAATGGAACTATCAAAGATTTCTCAAGAAGTTAGATTGCACGAGTGGGCAGCAGTTATCAAAGAAGCGAGAGAAAGTGGATTAAGTGTAAGACAATGGTGCAAAACAAATAACGTTACGGAACAGCAATACTATTATTGGCTTAAAAAGATTAGGAAAAACATTACGGATCAAATGCCTTTTGAAGAACCTCAACCAGAAAATAAGACAGCTTTTATTCCTATAGAAGTAACAGAACCAGCTTTACCAGTTAAATCAACTTCAAAGATAACCATCATCAAAGATGATATTCATATCGAAGTACCAGAAACAATCAACGAAGATTTAATGATGAATATTGTAAGGTCATTACTATGTTAGGTGATTTATCAAAAGTTGATAAGATTTATATAGCTACTGGTTATACGGATATGAGACGTTCAATTGATGGATTAGCTACTATTGTGCAACAAAATTTCAAACTAGATCCATTTAGTAATTCATTATTTTTGTTTTGCGGAACGTCAACTACAAAGATAAAAGCATTGTATTGGGAAGGTGATGGTTTCCTTCTTTTATATAAAAGATTGGAAAACGGAAACTTTAAATGGCCTAGAAATGAGCAAGAAGCCAGGCTATTAACAAACCAACAATTTCGTTGGTTGATGGAAGGATTAAGCATAGATCAAAAGAAAGTAATCAAGCAAAGTAAAGCGAAAAAAGTCCTTTAAATCGAGCTAATTTGATGAATTATGACCTAAAATATGGTATAATTTATATGTGGATGAAAGGATGGTGCTGATAATGAATAGCGAACAATTATTACAATTAACAGCACAACTTTCAGATATGATGGCATTACTACAATCAGTTCAAAAAGAAAAAGAAGAACTAAGAGCGATGATTGAAGAATTAAAAAATGATAATGCCTTATTAAAAGAAGAAAACAATTATTTAAAGAGAAAGTTATTTGGAACAAAGAGTGAGACTAGTCATTCTTTGGGTTTTGACCAACTTTCTTTTTTTGATGAAGCAGAACAAGAATGCGATGAAGAAGTCTTGAATATCGAAGGCCATGTTCGCCGCAAAAAGAAATATAAAGATCAAATCAAATTAAAATTATCTAATCTACCACAAGAAGATGTACTACTTACAATACCTGAAAATGAAAAGGAATGTCCACGATGTGGTCATCAACTAAAAGCTGTAGGAAAAGAATATGTAAGACAAGAAGTACAATTTATTCCAGCTAAATTAAAAGTTATCAATTACTATCGAGAAACATTTGAATGCAGAGCGTGCAAGAAAGAAGGATCAAAAGTAATGGTGAAAACAGGTGTACCTGCTCCTGTTATCCCTCATTCATATGCGTCAGCTGAAAGTGTAGCCCATATTATGAAGGAAAAATATGTGAACGGAGTTCCTTTATATCGACAAGAAGCCGAATGGAAACGATTAGGATTAGATTTAAATCGTGCAACCATGGCTAATTGGGTTATCATTGCAGCGCAAGAATGGTTGATGCCATTAAAGAAACGTATGCATGAATTACTGATTCAAGAAAAATACGTACACTGTGATGAAACAACGGTGCAAGTGTTGAATGAACCTGGAAAAGACAACTCAACAAAATCTTATATGTGGGTGTACTCAAGCATCAAAGAAAGCAAAACGCCAATACGAATCTTTGAATATAAACCAACCCGAGCAGGCTATAATCCAAAAGAATTTCTAAAAGGATTCAAAGGAAAAGTAATTACAGATGGTTATGCTGGTTATAATCAATTATCAAATGTCACTAATGTATATTGTTGGGCACATTGCCGTCGTAAATTCAGAGATAGTTTACCAGATAATGTAGAGAACATTAATGATACGTTAGCTAAACAGGGCTTAGATAAAATCAAAGAGCTATTCAAAATTGAAGATAAAATAAAAGATTTGTCCCCTGAACAAAAAGCAAAGATTAGACAAAAAGAAGCAAAACCTTTATTAGATAAATTCTTTGCATGGTGCGAAGAAAGCAAAGATGATGTATTATCAAAATCTAAAATACATCAAGCTTTACAATATGCCCTAAATTTAAGAAAAGGTTTAAGCGAATATATTAACGATGGATATTTACCAATGACTAACTCATTGGACGAAAGAACAATTCGTCCATTTGCGGTAGGTCGCAAAAATTGGTTGTTTTCAGCGAGCCCGAAAGGCGCAGATGCCAGTGCAGCGACATATAGCATTATAGAAACAGCCAAAGCAAATGGATTAGATCCTTACAAATATTTATGCTTTGTGTTCAATTACTTACCAAGTCAAGATTTAGTCAACAATCCTGAAAGTTTAGATATGTTTTTACCTTGGAGTAAAGAGAGTCAAGAAAATTGTAAAGTAAAATGAGAATCAAACTACCAATTGT
>JAXJYR010000322.1:0-14296 GCA_036306885.1 Longicatena sp. | reverse complement strand
AAGAAAGTAATTATTACAACGAACGCAACGTTATTGAAAAAACGCTTAAATGCATTATTACATCCTTGTCTACAAACGATTAATGTATCTTTACATAGCTATTATGAGCATCGCATGGATGATTATGTTGAAAATATTTTTGAGTGTGCAAAAATACTAGCTGAACATCAGATTCATGTGAATTATCGCTTTTGGCAATTACAAGATGGAAGCTTAAATGCAGAAATGGAAAGCCTACTATCAAAAGTATTAACCTATTATGATGTGGAAACACCAGCAAGCTATCGTAATTTAATGCGTATGAATTTAGCTTCTTATATTCATTTACACTTTGATGCCTTGTTTGAATGGCCTTCTTTGGGACATGCTTTTGTGAGTGATAGAGGACGTTGTTATGGATTGAAAAGTATGTGTGGTGTCTTAGTAGATGGAAGTGTGGTACCTTGCTGTCTTGATTCTAAAGGAGATGTGACATTAGGAAACATCTTTAACGAAACAATGGAACAAATCATGCAAGTAGAACGTTACTTAACGATGTATAAAGGATTACAAAACCAAAAGCTAGTAGAACCTTTATGTCAACGCTGCGGTTATCGAAGGAGGTTTGATTAGAATGTCTTATCTAAGCTTCGATGATGTCACACTTTATTATGAACTACATGGAAGTGGAAGTGAAACCCTTGTCTGCTTACATGGAAATCATGAAGACCATACTTATTTTCAACATCAAATCACTTACTTTAAACAATATTATCAAGTTTTAGTAGTTGATATGCGCAGTCATGGATTATCTACAAATGGAGCAAAAGGCTTATCTTTTAACCTATTTGCGGATGATTTATATTATGTATGTCAACACTTGAACTTAGATAAAATCCATCTATTAGGCTTTAGTGATGGGGCAAGTACAGCCATGACTTTTACCTTAAAATATCCGGAAATGGTAGCTAAATTAATCTTAAATGGTGCCAATTATCATCCATTTGGAGTAAAGCTCCAATACCAATTACCAGAATATTTGAAATATGCTTATTATCGATTGATAGGAAATCATAAAGAAGCGACTATTAAAGGGTTAATGTGTTTTGAACCATTCTTTCAAAAGAAACAGCTCCAACAAATTCAAAAACCTTGTATTGTCGTAGCAGGAACAGATGATATGATTAGAGATCAGCATTTAAAAAATTTAGCAAGAATGTTACAGGCAAAGCTGATTTATATCAAAGGAGATCATTTTGTCAGTATGCATCAATATGCTCTTTTTAATCGTCGTGTGCATCAATTTCTGCAGGAGGAAGTAAGATGAAGCTAGAAGCATTAAAAATATCAGAAAAGAAGCTTGAAGTTCTTCATCAAATGAATTTATATACAACCCATGATTTATTAACGCATTATCCATATCGTTATGAAATCATGGAAGAAAAAGAGCGTAGTACATGGCAAAAGGATGATCGTGTGGTCTTAGAAGCCGTTATTATCTCGGCTGCAAGAGTGATTCGTCTCAGAGGAAAGCAAAGTATGACGCGCTTTAAAGTTCTTTATCAAGAGGAAGAGTTTCAGGCAACCATCTTTAATCGCCCTTGGACGAGTGCCTTTCAAGTAGGAAAGAGAATGACCTTTGTGGCGAAATATGATGGTAAACAAGGTTTAAGTATTTTATCTTGTAATGCGCAACCTTTGGCAGAACAATTAGGTTATCAACCTGTATATTCACTCAAAGAAGGAATTAGTCAAAAAGATTTTCAAAAGTATATTCAAAAAGCATTAATCAATAGTAGTGATGCGTTAGATGAATGGATTCCTTATCATTATCGTGAAAAATATCGATTAGTGAGTAAAAAAGAAGCATTGTATGGAATTCATTTACCAAAAAGTAGACAAGATTTAAGTCAAAGCTTACGATACTTAAAATATGAAGAATTCTTGCGTTTTCAATTAAGTATGCAAGCAATGAAAAAAAGTGGTCAGGTAGTAAGTCATGGGAATGGAAAAAGCTTTGATATGGAGGATATGGAAGCCTTACAAAAAAGCTTACCTTTTGAATTAACAAAAGACCAGCAACAAACGATTGATGACATTTTAAATGATTTAAAAAGTGAAAAAGTGATGTATCGTATGGTACAAGGAGATGTAGGTTGTGGTGCGATGTGTTGCTCAAATACAAATTTCAGTAAAGAAATAAAATTGAGCCAACCTTAATAAAAGGTTGAACTGATAGATTGAAAGTTAGAATGATAGAGTAACGACTTGAAATAACTTCCCTAATACTTCGTTATGCATGGAACATGAAAAGATGTGAAGTGTATAAAGCACGGAGAAGTCGGCAGAAGGATTACCTAAGTTAATAAAATTAGTGAGTATGGATTGGTACAAAAGTAGGCTAGAGCCCGCCTGTTCAAAAAGCTAAGAGTAAGAGATATGGGAAACGATATGCCGGGGGTCTATAAAATAACTATGGTTAGTATGTACAGTAAAAAAAGATGTACTGACGAATACTTGAATGTACGGGTCTAAACGACGAATACATAGAAATATGTAGTACTTCCACTTAGAGAAGTAGCACGTGAGGTTGAGTAAAAATCCGCAACTATGAAAAACCTTATAATGTTACAGGCGTTATCAAGCGTGCAGGCCCACAGAGTAAACCTAAGGTTATATGTAAAGATAAATCTATCGGAACGCAGAAAGTAAGAGGCGTGGAGAACTTTTCTTCTATGAAACGTAGGAAAATATAAGTGTTTACATCTATGAAAGGAAATAATCCAACAAAAGAAGTATACTATTAAATTTCCGTACTCTTATGATAGTGAAGCCATGGTACCGAAGAAACAGTGATAATAAACTGTGGAGGGAAGGGCTTTAGTCGATATTAAAGGTATTATTAAATTATTAGAAAAAAAATATAAATTCAAGGGTTCGAGTATGACTAAGAGAAACTGAACTTCCAATCTTTAGGAGGTGGTTGACCTTGACAACGAAAAACTCAAGCAAATTTAAAAATCAAAAAATAAGAAATTTTGAATACTATGGAACTCAGCAAATTTACGATGAGCTATATGAACAAGCCAAGAATGGTAAAAACTTTACTAATTTAATGGAAATCATAAGTAGTGAGCAAAATTTACTATTAGCATACAGAAGTATCAAAAAGAATAAGGGAAGTAAAACAAGAGGGACCAATAAAAATACAATACTGGATATAGCTGAAATGGACTCAAAAAAGTATATTAAATATATGAGAGCAAGGCTTAGAAACTATCACCCTCAATCAGTCAGAAGAGTGGAAATTCCAAAACGAGATGGTAAGAAAAGACCATTAGGGATTCCCACCATAGAAAATAGACTTATTCAACAAAGTATTAAACAAGTTCTTGAACCAATTTGTGAGGCAAAATTCTATGAACATAGTTATGGATTTAGACCATGTAGAGGAGCACACCATGCAATTGCAAGAACCTACAGACTTATCAATATTGAAAAGTTTTATTATGTAGTAGATATTGATATTAAAGGCTTCTTTGATAATGTGAATCATGCGAAACTAAAAAGACAAATGTGGCACTTGGGAATAAGAGATAAAAATCTAATGTGTGTTATCGGAAAGATGCTCAAAGCAGAAATTAAAGGGGTTGGTATACCTGAAAAAGGAACACCGCAAGGTGGAATACTAAGTCCACTATTAGCAAATGTTGTTCTGAATGAATTAGACTGGTGGATAGACAGTCAATGGAATAACATACCAACTAAAGAACACACATATGTAAGAATTAGGACAGATAAAAGTCCAAATTCATGCATAGATAGAGGAAACAAGTTTCAAAGTCTAAGAGCAAGAACTAAGCTAAAAGAAATGCAAATAGTAAGATATGCTGATGATTTTAAAATTTTCTGTAAAAATAGAAAAGATGCAGAAAAAATATTTGTGGCTGTAAAACGATGGTTACATGAAAGACTAAAGTTAGAAGTCAGCGAAGAAAAATCAAAAATCGTAAACTTGAAGAAACATTATTCGGAGTTCTTAGGATTCAAAATTAAAGCAATTCCAAAGGGAAAAAGGTTTGTCGTTAAATCGAAGATGAGTGACAAAGCATCCGAAAAAGTAATAACCAATGCCAAAGAAAGAATAAAATGGTTAAAGCGTAAACCAGACACTATTAATCTAGCAAATTACAACTCTATGGTATTAGGAGCACACAGTTATTTCTGTGTAGCAACGGACGTCAGTAGAGATTTCTCAGAAATCGGATACAAACTCATCAAAGCCCTTGAAATAAGTATGAATAGAGCGTCTGCATCCGAAAAAGGATACAAGGATAAAGCATATGAAAAATTTTATGCAGGATATAAAGGAAAAATGTATTATGTGTCGAAAAAGGCACTATATCCAATCAGATACATTAAAACCAAACCTCCAGGAGTATTTAATCAAAAGATTAACGAATATACTCAAGAAGGGAGAAACCATATCCATAAAAAATTGCAAAAAGTATCAGAATATGAATTACGATACTTAGTACAAAATCCAATAAATAATGAAACAGTTGAATATAACGACAACCGTTTATCAAAATACGTTTCTCAAAATGGAAAATGCGCGATTACAAAAGAAAGGCTTAAACCTTGGCAGATACACACTCATCATATTATTCCAAGAAAACTTAATGGTAAAGATAATTATGAGAATCTTTTAATTGTTTGTGAAGACATACATAAAGTTATTCACGCAACGAAAGAAGAAACAATCAGAAAATATCTTGAAAAACTAAAATTAGACGATAACCAAATCAAAAAACTAAATGAGTTAAGAGTCAAAGTTGGAAATCAAATAATTTAATAAAAATCAATAGAAGAAATATCTTTAAATCGATGGAACGCCGTGTGCGGTGAAAGTCGCATGCACGGTGTGAAGCGGGGGAAAAACTGAAGATAACTTCAAAGGTTTACCTATCGCTATGGAAGACCATGGTCGCAGCCTTTGCGATGTATGCCTGTGTGTTAGCCCACAAACAAGCAGCCTTATTAGTACCAACGGAAATCTTAGCACGTCAACATGTGAAGAACCTCCAAAGTTTATTTGAAAGCTTCCATATTGAAGTTGCCTTACTTTGTTCATCGATGAAGCAAAGTGAAAAAGAAGCAGTCTTAAAAAGACTTGCAAATCATGAAATTGATATTATTATTGGAACCCACGCTTTATTCCAACAACAGGTTCAATTTTATGACTTAGGATTAGTGGTAGCGGATGAACAACATCGTTTTGGGGTCGAACAACGTAAAAAAATGTTGAGTAAAGGGGAAAAGGTAGACTTATTATTAATGAGTGCCACACCGATTCCACGAACCCTTGCCATTTCTTTATATGGAGATATGGATGTATCAACGATTGCGACCTTACCAAGTAATCGTAAAGGAGTCGAATCCCAATACATCGCAAGTAAATCGATGGGACCGATTTTACCCTTTGTTCTACAAAAAGTAGATGAGGGCAACCAATGCTATGTGGTATGTCCTGCCATTGAAAAAAATGAAGAATATGTGATGCGTAATGTCGTAGATATTTATCAAGGGATGCAATCCTTACTTGGAAAAAAATATAACATCGCACTACTTCATGGAAAAATGCATCAAGACGAAAAAGAAGCGATTATGAATGACTTTGTGGCAGGTAAGATTCATTTCTTAATTTCCACAACAGTGATTGAGGTCGGAGTCGATGTTAAAAATGCCAATATTATGGTCATCTATGATGCCCATCGCTTTGGGATGAGTCAAATTCACCAATTGCGTGGTCGTGTTGGTCGAGGTGATCAAAAAGGATACTGTTTCTTATTAAGTGATAGTAAAGATGAAGATAGTATCAAACGGTTAGAATTATGTGCATCGACAAGCGATGGATTTCAAATATCCCAATATGACTTACAATTAAGAGGACCTGGTGATTTATTAGGGACAAGACAAAGTGGAGTTCCAGGCTTTTTACTAGGAGATATTGTAAGTGATGGTAATATTTTAGAAGTCGCACGTAAGGATGCGCAAGAAATATTAGAAAATATCCATGATATTACATATTTACATATTAAAAAAGATTTAGATATGTTATTATCACAAGGAGCATTTATAGATTAGGAGGAAAGTGATGAAGACAATATTTGATTGGTTAAAATCACGTAAAATTATCGTCTTTGATAAACGTTTAATCCAAGAAGCTTTGGTTCATTCATCGTATGTAAATGAACATAAAAGATTTGAACATGACAATGAACGTTTAGAGTTTATGGGCGATGCGGTTTTACAATTATGGTCTACCAAAAAACTGTTTTTATTAGAGCCTGCATTAAATGAAGGGGCAATGACAACTTTACGTGCACAATTAGTATGTGAAGAAGCTTTAGCCTCATATAGTCGTAAATTAGGATTAAATCAATATTTATTATTAGGAGTAGGAGAAGAAAAAACAGGTGGTAGAGATCGTGATAGTATCTTAGCCGATATGTTTGAAGCATTATTAGGGGCTATTTATTTAGATAGCGGGATGGATAGTGTAAATATTATTTTAGAAGAAGTATTGACACCTGCCATCAAAGCACCTAAAAATGAAAAATTGATTGACTACAAAACAACAGTACAGGAATATATCCAAGCTGACTCACGTAAGACAGTTCACTATCATACGGTTCAAATTGGAGGGCCAAGTAATAAACCTGAATTTGAATCTGCCGTAATGTTAGATGAAATTGTCTTAGGAAGAGGAAAAGGATTATCAAAAAAACGTGCCGAACAAATGGCAGCGAAAGATGCATTTGACAAAATGGTCAAATAGAAAGGAAATATATGATTTATTTAGCTTATTTATTATTAGCAGCACTTACGGTCTTTTTATCTGTAAAATTATCTTATTATGTAGATTGTCTAGATCAAAAGACAAATTTATCAGGGGCATTTATTGGGGGAGTATTACTTGCGGCAGTTACTTCACTTCCAGAGTTATTTACTTCTTTAACTGCAGTATTAGCACTTGATCAACCAAACCTTGTACAAGGAAATGTATTAGGAAGTAACGTATTTAACTTATGTATTATTGGTGGATTGATGTTATTTACGGTAAAAGGTTACCAAAATGCTAATATTTCAAAATCACATTTTATGACTTTAATCTTTGGGTTAATTATGTATGCCTGTGTTGCGTTTGGAGTATTCTGTCCAATTGAATTACCTTTAGGACCATTAACTATTAACCTTGCTTCTGTAGCGATTATTGTTGTTTATGTAATTTCAATGATGACAATGAAAAACGATGATACCAAAACAGAAGAAAAAGAAGAAGAAATTCCATTAACAATCGCTCAAATCGTGACTCGTTTTATTATCTGTGCAGTATTACTTGTGATTGTAAGTGTATTATTAACACAAGTAACAGATAAAATTGCGGCTGCGTTAAACCTAGGGGCAACAGTTGCGGGAGCTATCTTCTTAGGAGTTGCGACATCTTTACCAGAATTAAGTGCATCTTTTAACCTAGTACGTATTGGAAACTATAATGCTAGCTTTGGAAACGTTGTAGGTTCAAATGTCTTTAACTTTACGATTCTTGCCTTTGCGGATGTATTATATACAAAAGGTGGAATCTACATGCATGAATCACAAACCATTAATTTAATTGTCTTTGGTATGCTTTCAACATTATTTACAATGGGAGTTATCAAAGGACAAAAAAATAAAGTGTTAGTGTTAGTTTGTTCGTTATTGATTCTAGCTTCTTATGTAGCTAGTATTGCGTTATCAATGTAATATGGTGTTTACATATCAATGGATTGAGGAAGAACCAGTTGGTTGTTTCCCTAGCTTAGCTAAAATTTTAATCGCCCAACTAACGATTGCGGATGATTTGTACTTAAGTGCAATGGTACGCAGTGATGATTCAACGAGTATGACAATTTACGCCAGCTCATATAGTATTTTAGAAGAAGGTTTTGTCCCATTAATTTTTCGCAATGATGAAAATCCATTTAGCGAAGAAACAAGTAAATTATTAGAACATATGCAAGAAGTATTCCAACAAGAATCATTAGACTTACAACCTAGTCAAGTGATTTTTATGAATTTACTGGAGAATTAAGCTATGAAACCATATCAATTATTATGGATTGATCATAGTAATGGAAATACGCAATCTTTTTATCAAGGTTTTCAATTGATTGGGGAACTTCAATATGACGAGGAAATTTTACTGCAAGTTGTATGGAGTTATTATGAAAAAGAAGAAGGTATCATTCTATATGTAAATGATGAAACTTTATTAAATACGAAACCATTAGAAATCGCAAGTATGGTAGAACTTGATCATTTTGGTGAAGTATGTGACCAAGCTATTTTTACTTATGAGTTAGAAGATCAAGTAGAACCTTGTTATGTCAATGACTTTAATAATTTATTAAATGTTATGCATGATGATTTGACAAAGCGTCAAATGTTACATCCTCAACAATTTCCATTTACTTGGAAGATCAAATAAAAAGAAAGTGTAAGCCCATAAAGAGCTTACACTTTCTTTTGCTTAGAGAGAGAATTTATTTTCGAATTTCACCATTACCTAAAATGATGTATTTCTCACAAGTTAAGGCTTTTAATCCCATTGGACCACGAGCATGTAGTTTTTGAGTACTAATTCCAATTTCGGCACCTAAGCCAAACTCAAAGCCATCAGAGAAGCGTGTTGAGGCATTGGCATATACACAAGCACTATCAACTTCTTTTAGGAATTTTTTAATATTTGTATAGTTTTCAGAGACAATCGTTTCCGAATGATGTGTAGAATAATGATTAATATGTTCAATCGCTTCTTCAACAGATTTTACCATTTTAATCGATACTTCTAAATCTAAGTATTCTCTTGCATAGTCTTCATTTGTCGCAGGAATGACTTCATTATGTAATTCACAAATGGTCATATCACCATGGATTACGACATTTTTATCAATTAAAGCTTGAATGATTGGTTTAATATCGGCATCACGTACACCACGATGAATTAAAATACTTTCACAGGCATTACATACTGATGTACGTTGGGTTTTAGCATTGATGACAATATTCATTGCCTTTTCCATATCGGCGGATGCATCAATATAAGTATGACAGTTACCGGTACCTGTTTCTAAAACGGGAACACTTGCATTTTTAACGACACTGGCAATTAATTTAGCTCCACCACGAGGAATTAAGACATCTAAATATTCATTTAAACGCATAAACTCATTAGCACATTCGTGCGATGTATCTTCTAATAAGGAAATGATATTTTCATCAAAAGCATGAGCTTTTAAAGCCTCACGCATGATTTCTACTAGTTTTAAGTTAGAGTTTAAAATATCTTTACTACCACGTAAAATGACGGCATTTCCTGATTTTAAACATAAAATTGCAGCATCGACACTGACATTTGGGCGAGCTTCATAAATCATTCCTACAACCCCTAATGCGACACGCATTTTTCCAACCTGTAATCCTGTTTTCGTAAGATGCATATCACTAATTTCACCAATTGGATCATCTAAAGCAATGACTTGATAAATACCTTCGATAATACCATTGATACGTTTTTCATCTAGCATCATACGATCAATTAAGTTGGCAGGCATTTGATTGATATGGGCTAATTCTAAATCCTTTTGATTGGCTTCGATAATTTCACTTGTTTTCGCTTTTAATAATTCAGCCATCGTATTTAAAATGGCATTTTTTTCATTACTAGAAGCATTCATAATCATACGACTTGCTTTTTTGGCGTTTTGTCCTAATTGTTGTAAAGTTAACATATTTTCACTCCTTCACATCAAATAATGTTCCTCGATATTCATTATTTAAAATATTATATAAAATTTTAGGGTCTTTTCCATTAGCGATAATCATTGGAATACGATGCTCGCTACATAATTGGGCTGCATGAATTTTGGTTACCATACCACCAGTACCATGTTCACTCCCTGCCCCTTTTGCCATTTTGACAATATCATCATTTAATTCATGAACGATTGGAATTAAGGTAGCGTTAGGATTGGTGTTCGGATTATCATTATATAAACCATCAATATCACTGAGTAAAACTAGTAAATCAGCATTCACTAAATGGGCTGTAATCGCACTTAAAGTATCATTATCTCCATAGGCAATTTCATCTGTTGCGACAGAGTCATTTTCATTGACAATGGGAATGACACCATATTCTAATAAGGTTTCCAAAGTATTTGTCGCATTAAAGCGTAAGTCTTCTTGACTTAATACGGTTTTGGTAAGTAATAATTGGGCAATCGTTTGACCGTATTGAGAAAAGAATTTATCATAAATAAACATTAATTCACTTTGTCCAACACTAGCAGCTGCTTGCTTTTCCTTCATACAATTAGGACGGCGATGCATTCCTAATTTAGAAACACCAGCACTTACAGCACCAGAAGTTACTAGAATTACTTGTTTACCACTATTTTTCATATCACTTAAAACCATTGTCAGACGATCAATCTTATCAAAATTTAATCCACCTTGCGGATGAGTAAGGGTAGAAGAACCGACTTTGACAACAATTCTTTTAATATCTTTCATTTCTTTCATTTTTTTACAACTCCTTGTAAATATTTTCTTACATTATACTTGAAAACATCTTTTCATGCAATTGTTTTATGAAGATATTATTGTAATTATTAAATATATGCAATCATTTATGGTTTAATATGATGTTTTAAACCATTTATGGTTGAAAAGTAAAAAGAATATTTTATAATAAAAAGTAGGTGAGTAAATGAAAACATATGTTTGTTTAATGATTGATATTAAAGCATCAAAATCTTATTCTATCGAACAACGTAATATAATTCAAAAATATATGCTAGATGTTATGCATTGTCTTAATCATTTGTTTCAGCACCAATTAGTACATGAGGTTGTATGTAGTGCTGGAGATGAAATGCAAGGTGTCTTCTATCATGCTAAGGATGCGTGGATGTATTTTCGTTTGATGGAAACTTTTATGGTTCCTGTCGAAATTAGAGGAGGAATCGGACAAGGGGCATGGACAATTCGCATGGAAGAAGTCGGTTCTACTTATCAAGATGGACCTTTGTTTTATGCGGCACGAACGGCAATTCAAAAAGCCCATGTTTCTAAGCTACATCGTCTTTGTAGTGAAGGCTTTTCAAATGGTAGCATCGATGTTTTACTTAATGCCTCTTATAGCTTAAGACAACAACAAAATTTAACCCAAAATCTAACAATGTCATATATTGAATGCTTATATCCTTTTTATGATTCATCGTTATCCTTAGATGAAACGATATTATTACAATTAATGAATTTGAAACAACAATATTACACTAGTTGGAATCAAGTAGAGGTAAACGTAATTTCACAAATTGATGTTAAGGGGATTAGTATTCACGAGGAAACTACTAATTATGAAGCACTTATCATGGTTCGTAATATGAGTTTAAACTTAGCGAAAGCTTTAGTATGTACAAGACAAAATGCCGATAAATTAATTAAACGCGGATATATTTATCAAATTCGTCAATTAGATTATTATGTAATCAAGCAATTAATGAAGGAGGAATCATAATGGAAATATTTTTAATCGCTCATATTTTAGGGGATTTTTATTTTCAAAGTCAAAAAATTGCCCAACTTAAACGAAAATCAAAAACTGATTTATATGTCCATATAGCAATTTATACAGCTGTGTTCCTGATACTATCACTTTTAGCATATTGTCGCTGGATTGAATGTGTCTTAATGACATTATTAGTAGGAATTACACATTATTTGATTGATTATTCTAAAGTGAAAGTAGAAACGAATTTTAGAATCCCCAGAATTTATGTGTTTTTTGTTGATCAACTATTACATATCTTCATACTATGGCTTGCCTATCAAGTGGTAAGTGCTTATGTACCATTTTATTGGATACCAATGGAATTTGATATTCATGATGTGATGCAATATATAGTGGCGATTTTAGTTTGTGGAAAGCCAGCTTCAATTATGATTTCACTCTTTTTTAAATATGTTCCTAAGACAATTGAAGATTCATTACCAAAGGATGACAAAGTACGTGTGCAAGAGATTGCTCGTATTGGTTCATGGATTGGAGTATTAGAGCGTCAAATTATTTTAATTCTGGCAACTTTAGGTCAGTATGGGGCGATTGGATTTGTACTAACGGCAAAAAGTATTGCTCGTCATAAACAGTTAAATGAACCAGCCTTTGCGGAAAAGTATTTATTGGGTACATTATTAAGTTCATTCATCGCATTAATTTGTAGTGTACTATGTACATTGTTTTAGTATCACAAAGTTTCACATAAAAAATTAGCACTCGATAGTTGACGGTGCTAATTTTTTATACTATACTATTAGCAGACTTAATTGATGAGTGCTAAAGGAGGAGTTCAGTATGGCTGAAATGAGACAGTTTAAAGCAGAATCAAAACGTCTACTTGATTTGATGATTAACTCTATTTATACCCACAAAGAAATCTTTTTACGTGAGTTAATTTCAAATGCAAGTGATGCAATTGACAAATTGTATTATCGTTCATTAAGTGAAAACTTGAGTGATGTTGCTCAAGACCAATTAAAAATTAATATTAGCTTTGATGAAGTAAATCGTACCATTACCATTGAAGACAATGGAATTGGTATGAATGTCGAAGATATGGAAGAAAATCTAGGGACAATTGCAAAAAGTGGTTCTTTAGCTTTTAAAGAAGAGCTTGCGAAAAAAGAAAAACAAGATGATGTTGATATCATTGGGCAATTTGGAGTAGGATTCTATTCTGCCTTTATGGTCGCAAAACGTGTAGAAGTTTTATCGAAAAAATATGGAGATGAAAAAGCTTATTTATGGTCAAGTGAAGTAAGTGATGGATATGCGATTGAGGAAGCTTCAAAAGCAACGAATGGTACTATCATTACTCTTTATTTAAAAGATAATGAGGAAGAAGAAAACTACGATGAGTTCCTAAGTCAATATGAACTACAACGTTTAATTAAAAAATATTCAGATTACATTCGTTATCCAATTCAAATGCTAGTGAAAGAAGAACGTCCAATTGAAAAAGAAGATAATGAAGATGTAGAATATGAAACAGTAGAAGAAGTAAAAACTTTAAACTCAATGGTTCCTTTATGGAAACGTTCTAAAACTGAGATTAGTGAAGAAGAGTACAATGAATTTTATAAAAATAAATTCAATGATTACACTGATCCAATGAAAGTTATTCACACAACAGTAGAAGGTAATGTATCATTTACAAGCTTACTATATGTACCAGGAAAAACACCATATAACTTCTATTCTCAAGATTACAAACGTGGTCTACAATTATATTCACGTGGTGTCTTTATTATGGAGGATGCTGAAGAATTAATCCCAGAACACTTCCGTTTTGTGAAAGGTTTAGTTGATTCTCAAGATTTATCATTAAATATTTCACGTGAAATGCTACAACATGATCGTCAGTTAAAGGTCATCGCCAAACGTATTGAGAAAAAAGTAAAATCAGAATTATTATTGATGTTGAAAAACGATCGTGAAAAATATGAAGAATTCTGGGCAAACTTTGGAGTTCAAATTAAATTCGGTGTTTACAACAACTTTGGTGTAAATAAAGAATTATTACAAGACTTATTATTATTCTATTCGGGAAGTAAAGAAAAACTGATTACCTTAGAAGAATATGTAAATGGTATGCAAGAAGGACAAGAATACATTTACTTTGTCAGTGGGGACTCAAATGAAAAAATCAATCAATTACCAATCGTAAAAACAGTAAAAGCGAAAGGTTATGATATCATTTATTTAAGTGATAACGTGGATGAATTTGTTTTACAAGTATTAAACACATACCAAGATAAAAAATTCAAAAACATTACACAAGGTGATTTAGATTTAGAAAGTGAAGATGAAAAGAAAGAACGTGAAGCCAAAGCGGAAGCAAGTAAAGCGTTATTAAATGATGTAAAAGAAGCTTTAGCAGGAGCTGTCGCTGAGGTAAAACTAAGTTCACGTTTAGTGGATGATCCAGTATGTTTATCGGCTGGAGAAGGTATGTCATTCGAAATGGAAAAAGTACTAGCGACTATGCCAGATGGAAACCCATATGGAATGAAGGCAACACGTATTTTAGAAATTAACCCAAACCATCCAATTTTTGAAGCATTACAAAATGTTTATGCTAATGATAAAGAAGCATTAAATGACTATGCAAAATTATTGTATGATCAAGCTTTATTAATTGAAGGGTTT
>JAXJYR010000321.1:0-8514 GCA_036306885.1 Longicatena sp. | reverse complement strand
TTTAGTTGGGAATAAATTTTCTTCTTTTGGTGTCATCAAGTTATATCCACCGGCTTCTCCACGTGTAATAATTGTAACTTTTTCTACCTTATCCGCATTTTCTAGTTTTAAACCAATCACAGCATGTCCTGCCTCATGGTAAGCAACTAAGCGTTTTTCACGTTCAGAATATTTTTTACTTTTCTTAGCTGGACCCATCATAACACGATCGATTGCTTCATCTAAGTCTTCCATTGTAATAATTTTACGTTTTCCACGTACTGCTAAAATTGCCCCTTCGTTTAAAACGTTTTCTAAATCGGCACCAGAGAATCCTGGTGTACGTTTTGCTAAATTTTCCAATGAAATATCGCGTGATAATTTTTTGTTTCTTGCATGTACTTTTAAAATTTCCGTACGTCCTTTTTTATCTGGAAGTGATACTGTAATTTGGCGATCAAAACGTCCACTTCTTAATAAAGCTGGGTCTAATACGTCAGGACGGTTTGTCGCAGCGATAATCACAATACCATTGTTTTCGCCCATTCCATCCATTTCTACTAACATTTGGTTTAGGGTTTGTTCACGTTCGTCGTTTCCTCCACCCATACCAGCTCCACGTTGTCTTCCTACCGCATCAATTTCATCGATAAAGACAATACATGGTGCATGTTGTTTCGCTTGTTTAAACATGTCACGAACACGACTAGCTCCAGTTCCTACAAACATTTCTACGAAATCACTACCACTAATCGAGAAGAATGGAACATCTGCTTCTCCAGCGACAGCTTTTGCTAGTAATGTTTTCCCTGTTCCTGGAGGACCAACCATTAATACCCCTTTTGGAATACGGGCTCCCATATCAGTAAAGCGTTTTGGGTTCTTTAAGTAATCGATTAATTCTTTTACTTCTTCTTTTTCTTCATCACAACCCGCAACATCTTTGAAGCGCACCTTAATATTACCTTCCATTCGTGCACGTGATTTAGTGAATTCAAATGCTTTGTTATTACTTCCACCATTCATTTTCAGTAACATAAAGATTGTAATTCCACCTAATAGTACGAATGGTAATACACTTTTTAGTAGTACCCCAAAAATACTTTCCTCGTTGGCATCATACACAGTAAGCTTGGCATCTGCATCTTTTTCTATCAATTCGCTTAGCCATTGTAAGTTTTCTTCACTTTTAGGAATACTTACACTAAAACCACGTACTGTTTTTTCTCCTTGATATGTCCCAGCCACTTTGATAATCGTTGAACCAACTGACATATTTACATCTTTAAAATCCATTGAAGTTGCTTCTTTTTTGAATTCATTGTAATGGAACACCTTCGTATTACCATTTCCTCCAAATGTCAGCAATAATCCTAACAATGAAACCACAAGCAGAATAGGCAATATGTTTATTACCTTTTTACTTTTCATTTACAAAGCCTCCTTATTTTTCATAAACGCTTCGCTTTAATACACCTACATAAGGAAGATTACGGTACAATTGGTTGTAATCTAATCCATATCCCACTACAAACTCATCAGGAATTTGGAATCCAACATAATCCGCTGCTACCTCTACCACACGGCGATCTGGCTTATCTAACAAAGTCGCAATTTTTACATCTTTAGCCCCTTTGTTTAATAGCGTTCTTTTTACTTCTTTTAGTGTTCTTCCTGTATCTACAATATCTTCGACTAATAAAATACTCATTCCTTCTACATTACATTCTAAGTCTTTATTAATACGAATATGTCCTGTAGATTTTGAACCTTGATAACTAGATACATCCATAAAATCAATTTGAATATCCATATCTAGGTATTTCATTAAATCGGCCATAAATGGCACACTTCCCCTTAATAATCCTACCACATATGGTACAGTCCCTTGTTCTGTATAATCTTTTGTAATTTGTGCACCTAATTCTTTGCATTTGTTTAAAATATCTTCTGGTGTAATTAGAATTTCTTGTATTACATCTTTCATCATCTAATCCTCCTAAATTTTACTTATGATTATTTTAACACAAATAAAGTAGGAGTGTTAGAAAAATGTTCTATATCACAGCCAATTTCTGGAACTAAAACAACATTCCCTTTACAATTGATTAATACCGGCCAAATACGACGCTGTGATAAAGGGATATGACGATCAATAAAGAATCTTGATACTTTTTTCGTTCCAAAGCGAAGCACAATCGCATCACTTGCTTGCGCATTGCGAATTACAATTGGATAATCATCTTCTTTTAATGTGACTGCACATGTAGAAGGTCCACTTAAAGCCATCTTAAAATGAGCGCAATCTAGCATTTCTCCTTTTTGTAACTCATATGCATAGGATATGTCATTTTTACATTGAATATGCAAATGATTGTAATCACAAACCAAATCATATTGTTCACTCAAGGCTTGAAACCATTGGTTCTTACTCTTCATTTGTTGTAATAAGCTATCAATATGGGGTTTAGATAAACGAATCCTACATTTTTGATAAAGCCATTCTTGTAAGATCAATGAAGCATCCTCATGGGCTATCAAATCATGTTTATTTTGATTCCATTGTGATAAGAAAGCTATCACTTGTTGCTTTGTTTGGGATAAGCGTTGATTATCCTGTTGCATTTGTAATAAACATTGATCACGTTGTTGTTCATCCATCTTTGCTACAATATGATGACGAATGTAATTACGTGTATAATCATCACTTAAGTTACTTTCATCAATTCCATATTCAATTTTGTGTGCTTTACAATAAGACTCCAATGCTTGTTTTGAATAAGACAATAAAGGCCGATATACCTTCATTTGAAATAAGCAGACATCTTCTTTAATCCCATAATAATCAACGATACCACCTCGTTGTTTTTGCATAATATAGGTTTCTATTACATCATCCTGATGATGTGCTAATAATATTCCATCACACTCATATTTTTTTAATACTTCGCGATAAAATAAGTAGCGTTCTTTACGTGCATAAGATTGAAAGTTTCCTTCTACACAACCCTTGGGCGATGCACTCTCAAAATCAATCTGATGAAGCTGACAAAAAGTGCAAACAATATTTTCATCACGGTTCGCACTTTCTCTTTTATGGTAATTCATGTGAGCCACAACAATATCAATCGATGCTTTCATACACATATGTAATAAAGCCATCGAATCACTACCACCACTCACACCAACAACATATTTTCCTTGTTTGAATTTCTGAAGTTTCTGCATAGTTGTATTATAACGATTCTTTTTTAAATTGCAATACACTCACATATTTTCACAAACTCTAATCTTAATCATCGTCGCATCATCTTGATAATGAGAAAATTGTTGGCAAAAAGCTTCAAATCCTTTTTTACTAATTAAATTTTTAGTTTGAATCCATTCCTTTACAACCTCTATATTAAAACCATCTGATAGCACAAAAAAGACATCATCTCTTTGAATTTTAAAGGAATGTACATCGACATCTAATGATGAGACAATACCGATTGGTAAAGCATTACTATTTAACTCAAAAATTTCTCCATTACGATATAACAAGGTAGGACAGGCGGCAGATTTAATCATTTGGGCATTATTATGCTGGGTTGATAAACGTAATACATCCATTGTCGTAAAGCGTTCTGATTGCATCATCGCATTAATACAATGAATACTTTCATTCATTTCCATACCATAATCACATAAGCGTTGAAATAAACGTAATGCTAGATATGCACATTCATGAGCGTAATGACCATTTCCCATACCATCGCACAACAATACAACGATATCATCATTTACTTGAAAGACCCGATAAGCATCGCCACATTCTTGTTGTTTTGAAAAGCTAATACTATCCCATTCATAATGATAACGAGCTTTGCGCCCTAATCTTACAAAATAACCATTTTCATCCTTGATACACGATATCATTTGATATTCTTGTTTCATCGTATATGAAATCAACGCTAAAAATGGACCATTAATTTCACCTCTTGTAATAGCATGAACCTTCATTTGTAAAGAGCCATCTTCTCGCCCAAATTTTATTTCATCAATATCATAACCATATTCCTGTAATAATTCCTTTAAAGTAAATTCTTCTTTTTTATGTGATTCTTTCATTACCTCAAAGACATGACATAAAGCTTTTAATAAAGAACTAATTTCTTGATTATGTTCTTCATAAAACTCACTCAACAACATTAAGATAGAATATTCCTGTGAAATACCTTTTGAGGATTCTTGATAATGAAACTGATATCCACATAAAAAATACATTGAAATCATAATCATTAAAGCATTTGCAATCGATTGATTTAAAATAAATAAAGATCCACAAAGTAAGACGATTGATGCCTTTTTTTGTTGATAAAATAACATACATAATAAATTTAAAACATAATAAGATAAATCAGCACCTACCCAATAATACAAGACCAAGAAAGGTAATGCTTGTCTTCCAAATAATAATGATACAATTAAAACATAAGTCATAATATAAAAAACTTGAATATCTGATTGATAAAAACAAGGAACAGCCAACAATAATACCCAAACATTTTGTTTAAATAGCGGAAACATAAAATAAAAGGATATGCAAGCTAATAGGCATAGATCACTTTTAATATCATATAGTAATAACAAAATTGCTAATGTTAACGTAAAAATGATTCTTAATCTTTCATATAAAGGTTTTCCTAATAATATAATAATTTGTCGAATCGTTTCATAGCTAACCACAAGAATACACATGACATAAAAACACCATAAATTCTTTTGGATAAAAAAGATACTTGCAATGATAAAGCTCATCCGTATAAAAGAAACCTCAAAAAACATCAATGCATATATTAATATTGGAATCATATAATGAAAGGGTGGAATTAAATAAACACTGAAGCATATACATAGAATAGCGATGTATTTCATAGTAATCCTCACTTTCTTACTAAATGTTTAAACAATGTATTACTCGTTCTTTAATCTCTTGAAATAATTCTCCTTGACGATCTAAATGTGCTTTTACATCTATAATCCGTGCTGTATTTATCCATTTGGCATCATTAATAAATAATACCGAGTTTTTATTCATTCCTTTTAATTTTCCTAAACGCATCAAATGTCTTTTCCCATTTGGATTATCTTTTCCATAGGCGCTAATATATGCGCCTTGGTTTCCACTCATTGGTACGACAAAGGCTTTATTATGGAAGATAGAGATAATAATTCCAAAATGTTGATAGCCAATTTCATTGACATATGCACAGCCAAAATCGATATAACAAATGTCCCCTACTCTTATATCGACACCTAACTCACCACAATTATTAGATTGGGAACGTTCACGATAGTTATATTCTGAAATTAATTTGGCGATGGCCTCTTTAAAGGATAAGCTTTCATAATTGTTTTTTACATCACTAATATAGGTCTCCCACATCAACTCCCATTCTTGATGATCTTGCATTGTTTCATGATTATTACGTAACATCTCTTGTAGTTTTTTGATTTCCATATTACCCACCTCGTATGGTATTACGTTGCAATGTATAAATTCATCAAAAAAAATTATATTTTTTTAGATTGTCGAAAAAACAAAAAATGATGAACTAGTCACCATTTTTTTCCTGATTTTTTTTCTTTCGTGTTAAACGACGATAAATTGATAATAATGGATGATAATTACCTGCAATCATTCCACTAATTTCAAGGAATAATTCGACAATAATTGCCATGATAAATAACGCGATTAATCCTGCAACCTTATTGACGATATATACAAAAGCAGTAAATCCAAACAAAGCAGTTACAACATATAAGATTAAGACCGTATTACGATGTCCAAAGCGTTGCATCAACAAGTGATGAACATGTTTTTTATCCGCATCGGAAAATTTATGTCCACTCAGTTTACGTCTTACAATCGCTCCTAAGGTATCAACAATTGGTACCATTAATAATAAAATTGGTAATGCCAAAGTCATTATCGTTGAACTTTTAAATCCCAACAATGAAATTGCAGAAATAATAAATCCTAAGAATAAGGCACCACAGTCTCCCATAAAAATACTTGCAGGATGCCAGTTAAATAGTAAGAATCCTAATGTCGAACCAGCTAAGATAAGTGACATCACCTGAATGTCCATACGTCCTTCAATTGTCGATAGACAAGCAATCACAATTAAAATGATGGTACAGATTCCACCTGATAATCCATCTAATCCATCGATTAAATTCACCGCATTGGTAATTCCAATAATCCATACAAAGGTTACTAAAAAGGAGATTAGTCCCATATCAATCGTAATTCCAAATGGTAAACGAATGATATCTAATGAAACTTTTCCAACAACCATTAATACAATTGCGGCTAAAACTTCAATTAGTAGTTTTACTTTTGGTGGTAGATTTACCATATCATCCACCAATCCTCCGAAGAACATGATGCTTCCTCCGATGAGAATACCATTGATGGTGATATCGGTTTTCATAAAGTATGCCATACATAAAAGAAACGCTACATAGATGGAAACCCCACCAATCCGTGCAATTTTCTTAGTATGCACGGTACGTTCATTCATTTCAGCATATACTTCCAACTTAACTGCTAGATATTGAACAAGCGGTGTCAATAACGCAGAACATAGGAAGGGAAGCAACATATACTTCAAAGTATCCATAAAATCCTCTCAATTATCGTATACGATTTAAGTTTTCTAATAAAATTCCTGTACCTTCCGCAACACATGTTAATGCATTTTCAGCTACGTAAACAGGAATGTGTAATTCATTACGTAATAATTCATCAATTCCATGTAGTAATGCACCACCACCTGTTAATACAATACCACGAGTTACAATATCACTTGCTAATTCTGGTGGTGTTTGCTCAAGAACTGTTTTACAAGCACGTACAACATCTTGTAGGCTTTCTGCCATACTAGAAGCAATTTCATCACTGTTTAATGTGATTGTTTTTGGTAATCCTTCTACTAAGTCACGACCGCTTACTTCCATTGTTTCATTTAATTCACTTGGCCAAGCAGTTCCGATTCTTTTCTTAATTTCTTCAGCTGTACGATCCCCAATTAAAAGTTTCTTTTCATCTTTTACAAACTTAATAATATCGTGATCAAATGTATCACCCGCAATTTTTAATGATGTACTTGCAACGATATCACCAAGTGAAATTACCGCTACATCAGTTGTACCTCCACCGATATCTAAAACCATACATCCACTAGGGTTTCCAATTTCTAAACCAGCCCCAACTGCAGCTACTTTAGGTTCTTCTTCAATATAAACCTTTTTCGCTCCAGCACGGTATGCTGCATCACGAATTGCATTACGTTCTACACTTGTAATATTGCTTGGACAACAAATTAAAATCGTTGGACGTTTAAACATTCCTTTGATTGCTAATTTCTTAAAGAAGAAATTTAACATAATTTCTGTTACCTCAAAATCCGCAATTACTCCATCCTTTAATGGACGAATTGCTAAGATTTTTCCTGGTGTTCTTCCCAACATATCTTTTGCTTCTTGTCCTGCCGCTAGACATTTTTTCGTTTCGGCATCTATTGCTACAACGCTAGGTTCATCAATTACGATTCCTTGCCCTTTTACATACATTAGAAGATTCGCTGTTCCTAAGTCAATTCCGACTTCTTTTGAAAACATTGCCATAATTCTCATTTCCTCCTTCTTTTGCATTATTCATTATATCACAAAATTCTTACGTGAAAAGTACTCTTTCAAATCTTCAGAATACTTTAAGATATTATCGTTTAAAGATTAGATTTTCATAACGCTTTCATAAAAAAAAGTAGAAACCTTTTCGATTTCTACTTTGATAATAATTGTAATGGATTGATTAAAACATTGTCTTTTTCCACTACGATATAAAGATGATTTCCTAAGTCTTTGCGGTAAGTATTCTTACCTGCTTGTGCTATTTTTTGATTTGTTACAACTTGTTGTCCACTTTTTACTTTGATATTAGATAAAGAGGCATAAGTTACTTCATATTCATCATGTTGTATTGTTATACATGAGCCTAATAGTTCATCTTCATATACTTTTAACACTTTACCTTTACTTATTGGATAAATATCAAATTCTTGATTTTCATATCCATAATCAATTCCTTGGTTGGCACGATATACACCTTCAAATTCAACCACACTACTCAATTCTTGTTGATTACCGTCAAAAAAGGCACTTTGTTGTTGCGCTTGTACTCGAAATGGCAATTGAAAGCTTTGACTTGGTAATTGAATGATGGGAAGCTTTGATTGACTTTGAAATACTGGTGCACTTGGTTCTGATGTAGGTAATGTTAATGCATATCCTCCTAATCCTAGTACACATAAAGACAAAACGATAACTACTTTTTGTTTCCACTTTATTTTCTTTGTATAAGCATACATATGGTTCACCTCAACCATAGTATTCCTTTAAAAGGTTTATTTATACGTTTGTTTTGTAATTTCTACGCCTTGATAATAATGAGTTAAGATATCTTTATAGTTTTTTCCTGCTTTCGCC
>JAXJYR010000320.1:0-4129 GCA_036306885.1 Longicatena sp. | reverse complement strand
TTATCAAATTTTTATTTATATTATTCATATAAAGGTTTAAAATGTAAGCAATAATATTAGCGTTTAATAGGAAGACTATGAAATTTATCGTAGTAAAGATGGTGGAGCATACCGTCATGTGAAAACAACAAATGCCAACACATTAACAAACACTACATTGAAAGCAGGAAGTACATATCAATTTAAAATTAGAGCATTTGCTTTAGTAAATGGTGAAAAAGTTTACGCACCAGATGTAGAAACAACTCCATTTACAATTGAATAACTAAGAGATAGAGGTGACGATAGTGTTACCTCTATTTTTATGAAATCGCTTTCACTTTTGATTGTGATTATTAAATAATGAGATTATAATAATAATGTAAGAAATTATATTCAATCAAGGAAAGGAGGATAAAGATTGAATGTAATCAACATTAATATAAAGGAGAAGAAAGGTATGAAGAAATTATTAAAAACATTATTATGTTCTTTGATGATTTTAGCTAATGTGACAATGATTTCAGCTGAAAGTACAACGACTGAACTAGATGCCATCATTGCACAAGTAGAACAGCTAAATGAAGAAGAATATAGTATGGAAAGCTTTAGAGCTTTAGAACAAGCGATGCAAGATGCGAAACAATTAGATGAAAATGCATCGCAAGAAACAATTGATGCTGCGCAAGCTAATTTAGAATCATTAATGGTAGCGTTAGCACCTCGTTATGAAAACTTAGCATTAAATAAAACCGTGACAGCCTCATCAAGTTATAATACAACTAAATTTGCGGTTGTGAATGCAACTGATGGTGATTTAACTACACGTTGGGGAAATAACTATAATAGTACAGCCTTTAAAGGTGGAAACCAAGCAGAATGGATTATGGTGGACTTAGGTGCTCTATATCCTGTTGAATGTGTCGAAATTGTTTGGGAATCTTCTTACGCCACAAAATATAGTGTGCAAGGTTCGACAAATGGAGGAGATTTCTTTGACTTAAGTAACGTAACATTAGGTGATGGAAATGTTGAACGCCACGCTAATTTAGGAAATGTTAAAGTACGTTACATTCGATTAAATCTTAAAAAAGCGAAAGGTAAATACGTATACTCTATTTGGGAACTACGTGTCTTTGGAGGGAATCCGTATACAAGTGCTTATGAAAACGTAGCTTTAAATAAAGAAGTGAATGTTTCTTCAACTTATGAAGGAGAAAAATGGAATTCCTTATATTTAACAGATGGTAATACTTCAACACGTTGGGGAAGTAATTATGATGCCAAACCACTTCCTGCAGAAGAATATGTGATTGTGGATTTAGCCCAGGAATATACAATGGATCGTATTAACGTTACTTTTGAATCAGCTTATGCTACAAAATATGATATTGAAACATCATTAGATGGATCAACATATACACCTTTACATACTGATTTAGAAGGTGCAAAAGGATTAAATGTATTAAAAGGAATGAGTACTAAAGCACGCTTTGTGAAACTTGTTTTTAAAGAAGCAGTTACTAAATATGGATATTCAATTTATGAAATCGAAGTATATGAAAAACGTATTAATACATTAACGAAAGCAATTGCAGCATTTGAAACAAAATTAGCTTCTTATCAAGTAGGTAATGAAGAAGGAATGTTACTAGAAGCTGATAAAGTAGCATTTGATGCAGTATTAGCATTTGCTAAAGATGTAGCGAACAATGAACAAGCATTGAACATTGATATTAATGCCGCTATCATCGCTTTAAATGATGCAATGGAAGATATCGAAGATAGTATTGTATCTGGTGAAGTTGGTGTATCGATTTATCCAAAACCTCAATACATGACAACATTATCAGAAACAGGTGTTCGTGTTCGTGGTAATGTCGATATTGTATTACATGGTGAACATGATGAAGCAACTTTACCTAAACTACAAGCGATTTTAGCGCAAGCTGGATTAACTTCACAAGTAGTTGATACTGTTGGGGAAAACTATGCAATTGTTGTCACTAACAAATGTAGTGATGCAGCATGTCCAACTTGTACAGCATTAACTGATGAACACAATGTATTAGTAAATAAACAAGCTTACTTATTTAAATCAGATGATAAACAAGTAAGTATTATTGGTAGTGATGCTGATGGAGCATACTATGGAGTTATGACATTAGCACAAGTACTAGAACAAGCAACGAATGATGGACGTATCGCCCAAGTATTAGTAAGTGACTATCCTGATGTTGAATTCCGTGGATATGTAGAAGGATTCTATGGTATTCCATGGAGCTATCAAGATCGTGTTGAATTATTTGAAGATACAACAAAATATAAAATGACAACTTATATTTATGCACCAAAAGATGACCCATATCACCGTGATAAATGGAGAGATATGTATCCAGCTGATAAAGTAGAAGAAATGACTGCGTTAAATGAAGTGGCTCATGCTAATAATATGGAATTCTGTTGGACAATTCACCCAGGTGCTGACTACAACTATACAGCTGATAATGATGGTGATGGAGTTGTCGATGACTATGCAAAATTAATTGAAAAATTCGAACAAGTATATAGCTTTGGAGTACGTCAATTCGGTATTTTCTATGATGACTTAGATTATGATGTAGCAGATGGAAACAAACACGCTCAAACCATCAATGATGCATATGCATACTTAACAAGTAAATATGATGATGTAAAACCATTTATTACCGTAGTAACTCGTTATACAAACTCTTGGGGAGCACCATGGGATACTTACTTTAAACCATTTATGCAAAAACTTCATGAAGATACCATCGTATTATGGACAGGACAATCAACAATGTCTGCTATTACAAAAGCATATATGGAAGTACCAAAAACCAAAACAGGAATTGATCGTGACTTTGGTGTTTGGTGGAACTATCCAGTAACAGACTATGCATATGGACACTTATTTATGGGTTCATTAGATTGTTTAAGTAGTGATGTAGATAACATCAACTCATTCTTCTTAAACCCAATGAGCGAAGCAGATGCATCGAAAGTTGCAATTTACTCAGGTGCTGATTATGCATGGAATACTTTTGAATTTGAAAGTGTACCAAGCTGGAAACGTGCAATTAAAGAATTAGTTCCAGAAGCAAATGAAGCCTTTGAACGCTTTGCTGATAACGTATCTTACATCGATAAAGGAAATGGATTCTTCTTTGATGAATCTAAATACTTAAAAGATGATTTAGCAGCCTTTACTACAGCGATTGAAGATGGATATGATGAAGGTGAAAATGCTGTCTTAAAAGCACACTTTGAACAAATGGTTGCGGATTCATATGCATTAAGAAACATTAAAGATACAGCATTATTAGAAGAAATTACACCATATGTAAACTCTTATTTAGCAATCGCCAATGCCGGTGTTGAATTAATGAATGCTTATGATTATGCATTAGCAGGAGATATCAACAATACCTTAACATCGCTATCAACTCAAAGAGCATATTTAGATGAAAGTTCTACTTACAAAATTCGTAAATTAAACAATAAAGTAGAATTTGTAACAGTTGGTGGATATCGTTTAAAACCATTCTTAGAAAGTGCGGATGATGGATTATTACGTATCTTAGGTGAAAATATTCACTATGATATTGAAAACCACATGATTACTAATGTTGAATTATTAAATACAAAAGATGTAGTATTTGAAGATAAAGCATATTCATTAAAAGATATTACGGCAAGTATGAAAGCTAATGATTATGTTGGTATTGCCTTATCAAAAGTAATGGATTTATATGCAATCGAAGCAACTGTGGATGCAGTGGATAAAGTAAAATTACAAGCTTCATTAAATGGTATTGATTGGAACGATGTAAATGTTGTTGTTGATGGTACGACAATGAAAACTGATGATATTACAACTGCGGCTTATGTTCGTTTAGTAGCATTAGAAGATGTCGATGTAACATTGTCATTAAGTGTATCGCCTACTTGGTCACAAATTCGTACCAAAGCTAGTACAAGCTTAGATACATATAAAACTTATGTCATTGGACAAGCGATTGATGGTGATATGTCAACAAACTTCTGGTCTTCTACAGGATCAAGCGCAGGAAGCTATATTCAAGTGGATTTAGGTGCAGAAGCAATCTTAAATAAAGTAGAACTATAC
>JAXJYR010000319.1:0-4101 GCA_036306885.1 Longicatena sp. | reverse complement strand
TGCATGTGTCCAGGAGGATATGTGGTAGCGAGTGCTTCTTCGAAAGGGAAATTAGTTGTGAATGGAATGAGTATGCATGCGCGTAGTGGTGAAAACGCAAATGCGGCTTTACTTGTTCAAGTAAAAGAAGAGGATTATGGAAATACCATTGAAGGTGGATTAAGCTTCCAAGAACAAATGGAGGAGGCTGCTTATCAAGTAAGTGGTAGCTATTTAGCACCTTGTCAAAGAGTGGAGGATTTCTTATTAAATCGTCCTTCCACTGGTTGTGGTGTTGTCAAACCAACCTATCCATTAGGAGTTGTCTATACGAATCTTCATGATGTTTTACCATCCTTTGTGGCAAAAGGACTGCAAGAGGCAATTGTCAATCTTGGGAAGAAATTAAAACGCTATGATGATCCCGATGCTTTATTAACTGGGGTAGAGACCAGAAGCTCAGCACCTTTAAGAATTGTACGTGATCATGTGACTTTACAATCCTTATCGCTACAAAGCCTTTATCCATGTGGAGAAGGGGCAGGATATGCAGGAGGAATTGTGTCGGCAGCCATTGATGGAATTCGTTGTGCGGAGGCAATTATTCAAAATTATCAACCATAGGTATAAAATACAGGATATCGGCATACGTGTTTATAGAAAGGAGTTTTCTATGAGTACAAAATGTCGTAATATCCTGTTTTTTATTTGTGGACTATGTATCATCACCATCCTATGTATGGGTTACTATATTTTAAAAATTGGAGGAGTAATACAACCATATTTTTGTCTAAAAGGCGAACCCCAGCTACAAATAAGCTATCAAGATACTTATCAAGAGGCAGGCTACATCGCGCGAACAATGTTTGTGAATCGCCAGGATGAAGTTCAAGTAAAAAAAATGAAAATCAGTCAAAATGAATATCAAATTCAATATCGCTTTCAAAATCAACAATTGATCCGTAATGTGCAGGTGATTGATGATGTAAAGCCTAAAATAACATTAGTGGGTGCTTCAGAAGTCGTCTTATTAGAAGGAGAAGCTTATCATGAACAAGGCTATCAGGCAATGGATGAAGTGGATGGTAATATCACGAATCAAGTTAAAATAAAGAAACAAATCCAAAATAAGGATTATCAAATAATTTATGAAGTAGAAGATCAAGCCCATAATAAAACCCAAATTATTCGTAAAATCAAAGTGGTAGCTAATCCAATGCATCAAACCTTACATTATCAACATGATACCTATGATAACACTTATGAAGAATGGTGGTTTGAAAAAAGTAAGAACCACCAACAAAATAAAGGAGCGCGAACAAAGGATTATCTTCAACAATATCAAGCATATTATCAAGGAAAAAAAGAAAAAGTATTATATCTAACCTTTGATGAAGGTGGTAATGATGTAACCTATATTAAAGAAATTGCGAAGCTATTAGATAAACATCAAGTAAAGGCGAGCTTTTTTTTAACAGCGAACTACTTACGCTCTGAATCCAAATGGGTAAAATCAATGGTGAAAAATGGTCATGATATTGTCAATCATACTGCCCATCATAAGGATATGACAAAGCTTGCGCATGCGGGTCGGATCAAAGAATTTGTGTCTGAGATAAAAAGCTGGGAAAAGGATTATCTTAAAATTGTCGGTAAAAAGGCCAAACCTTATTTTCGTTTCCCCAAAGGTGGATTTAGTGAGCGGAGTTTAAAAATGGTATCTGATTTAGGTTATAAGAGTATTTTTTGGAGTCATGCTTATTACGATTATGGTGAAGATATTAGCAAAGAAGAAGCCTTAAAATCATTGCTTGAGCATGTGCACCCTGGTGCTATTTATTTAATTCATCCAAGTAATCGTGGGAACTATGAAGCAATCGAAGACTTTATCATCGATATGCATAAACAAGGGTATCGTTTTGCCCTATTAGATGATTTAGTGTCATCTTGACATTCTTACAAAAGTGCGATACAGTAAGAATGAGGTGTGAAAATGAAAAAAATTAGTTTATGCATATTATGTGCTTGTCTATGTCTGATGAATGGATGTGGAAGCAAAAAAGACGATAATATTTCTGATGTAAGTGGAAAAGTGATGCTAGTAGTAGGAATGGATTGTGAGAATCAACCATTTGCCTATCCTAGCGATGTGCAAAGTGAAGAAAGTGTAGTGCTAGGGGATAAATATGTAAAGGGCTTTGATGTGTCTTTTGCACGTTATTTGGTAAAACATTTACAGCGTGAGATTTCGATTGTGCATATGAATCAAAGTGAAATGCAAAAAGCATTAGAGGAAGGGACAATTGATGTAGCAATCTCAGCTTTAACATGGAGCGATGATGATAATGTCGATGTTAGTTCCCCTTACTATGAAGAAGGATATGCAGTCGTTGTCTTAAAAGATAGTAAGTTTGCAAACGCTAAGAGCTTAACGGATTTTAATAAAGCGAAAGTTATGACATATCAAAATGCGGCATCGCAAGCAATTACAGAAATGTCAGGTGTGGAACAGCTAGAAGCTGCCAATAGTCTTACTGCTTTACAGGCTTCTTTAGCAGAAAAAAAAGCAGACGCAATTGTAGTATCTAGTTCACAAGCAGATGCTATGGTGAAAGCAAATAAGGATTTAGTAAAGGTTTCTTTAAAAACAGAGTTCCAAAGTAAAAACCAATATGTAGTGGCAATGGAAGATGGCTTAAAGGAAGAGGAAGAAGGTCTATATCAAGAAATTGAAATGACGATTACAAAATTACAAAAGGAAACCAAAGAAGCTTGGATGAAAAAGGCTCAATAAATAGTAAAAAACGAAAACAAAATGTTTTCGTTTTTTTAATATAATCATAAACCTAGCGTATATCTTTTATGATTAGGGGGATATTATGAATCAGTTAGAAATTACATTAGTAAAAAAAGAATTATTATTTTTAAAACAATATGCAGCTAATTTAAGAATGCATAGTGCATTGTATGGTAGTAAGGAAGAAGCTTTATATGTCGAAGATGAGTTAATTAATTATATGAAATATACCAAAAGTATCATTGATTGTACATCACAACCACGTAATTATGGAGAAAATGCCATTATTAAAGCCATGATGAAACGTGAAAAACTCCAACAATTACGAAAGGAACAGGATTATCGTGCTTATATTTTGATGAAAGCTTTAGAACAGTTACCACCTTTAGAAAATAAGCTTTTAATTGATGTTTACGTACGTTGTCTACCGAAACAAATTATTTTAAGACATCAAGGAGAGGTAGTGGAAAGTACCTATTATCGCCGTTTAAATAAGGCCTGTGAAAGACTCTATCAATTGTTGGAGGCGATGAATTATCCGTTTTCTTAAAATTTAATGATATTCTATTAACTCCTTTAAAATTATGATACAATATAATAGGGTTTTTGTGCCCGATAGGAGTGATTGATTTGGATAAACGAATTGTAATCAACATGTTATCAAGTGCTGATAAAATTGAAGGTCAAGGGGTAAAAAGTGCTTATGAAGAACAAGTGAAGCTTGTGTCAGAGGGAGCACCTGATTTATTTGAAGTTCGTATCAATTCATTGAAAAAATCAGATATCCAACATTCTCATACCATAGATCCACAACATTATTTTAGAATGATAAATAATAAAGGTGCCAATATATGCTATGTACATTTTTTACCAGATACTTTAGAAGGAAGCATTCAATTGCCTAAACCTTTCTTTTATTTGTTTAAAAAATATGTTATTAGTTTTTATAGTATGGCAGATTATTTGATTGTAGTGAATCCAAGCTTTATTCCCGAATTAGAAAGCTATGGAATTGCAAGAGAAAAGATTGTCTACATACCAAACTATGTATCAAAAGAATTATTTTATCGCTATGATGAAGCAGAACGTCGTAAAGCACGTGAAGAATATCAAATTCCACAGGATGCGTTTTGTGTTGTGGGGGTTGGACAAGTTCAAACCCGTAAAGGTGTATTAGATTTTGTTGAAGTAGCGAAAAAGCTACCACATATTACCTTTTTATGGGCAGGTGGTTTCTCTTTTGGTGTGATTACCGATGGTTATAGTGAGTTAAAAGAAGTGGTAGAAAATCCACCACAAAATGTTCGTTTTTTAGGTATTTTAAC
>JAXJYR010000318.1:0-1667 GCA_036306885.1 Longicatena sp. | reverse complement strand
GTATCATTACCATTTTTAGAATATAATTCAGATAGAGATGCAACCATCGCACAGATAAGCGAAATGATTAATTGATGAATAACTGGAATGGATAGAGTTGATAAGATAGCGAAGATACAAAGGAATGCACATATATACATTGAAATACTTCCTTCATAGCTTTTTTTACCATCTAAATATTTACCTTTAATTTTATGTTTACCATATTTCTTTCCAATTAAGGCAGCACAAGCATCTCCTAATCCCCATGCAAAGATGGATGCATATCCAAGCTGAGGAAGTTGAAAGATTCCTTTGGATATGGTAATGACCATCGCAAACATACTGAACACAATTAATAAACTTTGTTTTAACTCACCTTTGCTACGTTCTGTAGTGAGTGAGGAATATTGTTTATAACGTTCAAAGTATTTTAAAATTGGCCATACTGCCAGCATAAAGATAATACTAGCTAAGGCTGCACTTTGCCATGTAGGAAAACACTCCATAAAGACAACAAAGGAACAGATTAAAATACCATGTAGAAGCTTACGAAATACCTCATGCGGAAAGTTAATCAGAAAACGTAAGATAAAGGCACTAGAAGCCGCAATAATAAAATATAGTAACATTGAAATAAAACCTTGTAACATAAAAATCACCTTTTATTTATTTTACCATGAATTTATTTTAGGTGTATAGAAAATAAAAAAAGGATATTGTAAAATATAGGACAAGATGGGAGCGATATTTATGAAAACAGGATTAGTATTAGAAGGTGGAGGAGTTCGTGGTATTTATACTGCGGCTGTATTAGATGTATTGATGGAATATGGTATTGATGTGGATGGTGTAATTGGTGTATCTGCTGGTGCCATTCATGGATGTTCTTATTTATCTAGACAACATGGTAGAAGTCTTCGTTATTATAAAAATTATTGTCATGATCCACGCTTTATGAGCTTTCAAAGCTGGTTAAAGACAGGTGATATTGTTGGTGCTAAGTTTTGTTATGACACTATTCCCAATGAATTAGATTTATATGATTATGAAGCTTTTAACCAAAATCCAGCATCCTTTTATGTTGTATGTACGAATGTAGAGACAGGTAAAGCTGAATACTTTCAATTAACCGATATGAAAAGAGATATTGATTATATGCGTGCTTCTGCATCTTTACCATATTTCTCTAAACTAGTTGAGTTAGATGGTAAGAAATATTTAGATGGAGGATGTAGTGATAGCATACCATTACAATCTATGGAAAAGATTGGTTATGAACGTAACATTGTAGTGCTAACTAGAGATGAATCATATGAGAAAAAGGATGAGTTTACTTTATTAGCTAAACTTGTATATCGTAAGTTTCCTAAGTTTGTACAGGCATTATTAAATCGTTCTAAGGTATATAGCCAACAACTTCAATATATTAAAAAGAAAGAATTAGAAGGTAACGCTTTTATTATTCGACCTTCTGAACCATTAGAAATCGGTCGTTTAGAAAAGAATCCTGAAGAAGTTCAAAAGATTTATGATATTGGTAGAAAAGATGCATTGGATAAAATTGATGCATTAAAGAATCGGTTATCAATAAATGGATAGGCAGTCGTATTTGACTGCTTTTGTTTTAGAAGACATTATATAAATGTTTTTAAATGATATTGTTGATAAAATCGTGTATAATATAG
>JAXJYR010000317.1:0-3226 GCA_036306885.1 Longicatena sp. | reverse complement strand
TGTATGGGTGATGTAAAACATACTGATAAATGGCAAACAAATCACTTTAGTATGAGTGCACAAGGGCAACAATGGTATAAATTCTTAGTTCAAGACCCATATTACTTAGCATTAGCACAAGTACGTTATCAAGAAGTACGTGATTTATTGGAAGAAATGGTAAGAGAAGGTGGAACAATTGACCAACAACAAGAATACCTAGCAGAATCAGGAGCTGATAATGATAAATTATGGCCACGAGGAAGCTTTAGTAGAGATTCTGAAACCCTACAAACATGGTTAAAAGATCGTTTAGCATGGTTTGATCAACAATTCGCAACAACTGAAACCTTTATGTCATCTATCTCTGGTATTTCATCAGAAGGATTGGATGTTACATTAAGTCATGTTGATGGTGATTTATATGAAGATAAATTCCATGATGGATTAGTAGGATATCAAAAAGATTTAAAAATTAGCGTGAATAATGATAGAGATGTCGCATTATTCTTTAATGGTAGATTTGTTACTTATCTAACTGATGGTAATATAGAATTAACTGTGCCTTATGAAGATTTACTTGTCGATGAAACAAATGTCTTTACGCTTGCGGCAATCGATTTCGATGGAAATGTTAACTTTTCAAACTCTGTTACTAAAACAATTACATACAATGATACATATCCATTATCAATTGAAGTATCTGGTGATTACCAAAAAGACTACGCTCAAGGTTCAAGAAAATTTGATGCGACTGGTTTAGTTGTAACTGCACAAATGAATGATGGAACAACATATGATGCTACGAAAGAAGCAATTATTACTGGATTTAATACAGATACAGTGGGAACTGTGACATTAGATGTAGCTTTCAGAGGAGCAACAACAACATTTGATATCAATGTTTATAAATCAGAAATTCCAGTAGGACCTGAATATCCAGAAAACCTAATTAATACAAGTGCTGAAACAGATATTAAATTAATTGACTATTCTTCAGAATGTATCAAAGGTGGATATCCAGATGAAGATGGATTAGCAAGTAATGTATTAGATTATGATTCAAATACATATTGGCATAATAACTATCGTACATCAGTAGGATTACCTCAACATTTAACCTTTGATTTAGGAAAACGATACTATGTAACAGACCTTGCGTTCTTACCACGTCAAACAGGATCAAATGGAGATATTTTCACAATTAAGGTTTATATGGGTGACAGTACAGACAACATGGAATTAGTGGATACTTATACCTTTGAACACGATGGAAAATCTTTAACAAATCGTACTGAATTCAAACGTGCGACAATCAAAGAAGTTGGTCAATGTGTTAAAGTAGAAGTAACTGCAAGTGGTGGAGGTTCTCTAGATACTTATGCAACCATGTCAGAAATTCGTTTCTATGGATTAGCAATGGAAGAAGAACCTTCAACTCCAACAGTTGACAAAACAGCTTTAGAAACTGCACTTTACAATGCATCAGAAGCATATCAAAATGAAGCAAAATATACAGTTGAAACATATGTACCATTTAAAGAAGCATATGACGCAGCCATCGTGTTAAAAAATAAAGCAGATGCGACACAAAAAGAAGTGGATGAAGCGGTATCAGTATTAGAAAATACACAAAAAGCATTGACAATGAAACCACGTGAATTAGGTGCTTTAATTAACACAAGCAAAGATAGCGATGTTCATGTAGAGGACTGTGATTCATATCATGTTGGTGAAGATGGCGATAAAACATTAGACTACGATCCAAAAACTATGTGGCATTCTAATTGGGAAGGTTCTGATAAGCTTCCACTTAGTGTCATTTATGACTTAGGTAAAACTTATGACTTATCTGACATTCAATTCTTACCAAGACAAGATACATCATATAATGGAGACATCTTTGAATTTAAACTATATGTAGGTAATGAATTAGATGCATTAGCATATGTTGGAACATATAAAATGGAAACAAGTGGTAGTGGTGCCAAAGAAGCCTTAACAAATAGAAGTGAATTTAAACGTATCATGTTAGAAGCAAATGGACGTTATGTTAAACTTAGCGTAACAAGAAGTGGTGCTGATACAGAAGCTAAATTAAATACCTTCGTATCAATGTCAGAAATTCGCTTCTATGGTGATGAAGATGGCGATGCGCCTGTTCTTCCTGACATCGATAAAACAGCTTTAAAAGCTGCGATTGATGTGGCAGATACATTAGAAGTAACACTAGACAAATATACATTTGAAAGTGTTGAAGCATTTGATTTAGCATATTCTGAAGCGATTCTTATTTATGCAGAAAAAGAAGTATCACAATATGCAGTAAATGAAGCAACACAAGCCTTATTAGATGCAATAGAAGGATTAGAAGAATGGTCATTTGATGATATTGATAAAGAAGCTTTATTAAACTTATTAGATGAAGCTGATGTGGTTATCAACAATCAAACCAAATATACTGAGGAATCATATGCATCATTTAAAGCGGTATATGATACGGCAATTTTAGTGTGTGATAGTAAAACAGCAACACAAAAAGAAGTAGATAACATGATTATTACGTTAAGAGATGCAATCGATGCATTAGAAGAAAATTCACCAGTGGTAACAGTAGACAAAGCTGCATTAAACGAAACTATCTCTGAAGTTGAAGCATTAGTTGAAGCTGATTACTCAAGAAAATCTTGGTCTAACTTACAAACTGCATTAACAGCTGCCAAAGAAGTAGTTGCGGATGATGCTGCAACTCAAAAAGTAGTAGATGCTGCGGTAAGCTCATTAGAAGCTAACAAAGCTGCATTAGTTAATGTAGTTGAAATGAAAGAAGCAATCGCTGCTGCAGAAGCTAAACTTGCGGAAGCTGACAAATATACTGACGAAACAGTAGCTGAATTAACAACAGTTTACAACAACGCAGTATACGCAATTAACTCTAACATTGGATACGTACAAGCAGATGCAGATATGCATGCTACAAACATCAACAATGCAATCTCTGCCTTAGTTGAAAAACCAGTAGAACCTGAATTAACAGCTCCTGCAAAAGTTGAAAACGTAAAAGCAAAAGATACAAACTACAAAACTATTACCTTAACTTGGGATGCATCTGAAACAGCTACAGCTTACGATGTATATCGTAAAGCATTTGATTCTGAAGAGTTTAAACTTTACAAAACAGTAGAAGAAGCTACATTAGCTGTAACTGGTGTAACAACTGGTAAAGAATACTCATTCTATGTAATTG
>JAXJYR010000316.1:0-7791 GCA_036306885.1 Longicatena sp. | reverse complement strand
GTATATTTGTCAACTAATCCTCTTAATACATTACGACGGTTTGTTCCTTTTTCACGAATGATTTCGGCACGTTCCATGTATTTTTCTTCGTTTACAACGATAGCTCCACCTTCACCCATTGCATAGTTTTTAGTTTCGTGGAATGAGTAACATCCAAATTCAGATAATGTTCCTGCCCATTTACCTTTGTAAGTAGAACCTACTGCTTGTGCAGCATCTTCAATTACGAATAATCCGTGTTTTTTCGCAATTGCGTTAATTTCATCCATTTCACAAGGGAATCCTGCATAGTCTACAGCATAGATAGCTTTTGTTTTAGGTGTAATTAATGCTTCAATTTTAGTTTCATCTAAGTTGAATGTATCTGGACGAATGTCACAGAATACTGGTTTTGCTCCACGTAATAAGAATGCGTTTACTGTAGATGAGAATGTAAATGATGGAGTTATAACTTCATCTCCTGGTTCTAAGTTAATTAAGATAGATGCCATTTCTAATGAAGTAGTTCCTGAAGTTGTAAGTAACATGTTTTCAATTCCAAAGCGTTCTTTGAATTGGTCATATACTTTCATGGTAAATTTACCATCACCTGAAAGTAGGTTACTTCCATTTAGTGACTCCGCAACATATTCTCTTTCTAAGTCTGTAATTGTTGGTTTGTTAAAACGAATCATATTAATCCTCCATTGCGCTTGCTTTTACATCATCGACAAGCTGTGCTTGTTTGGCAATTTGTTGATAAATACGATTACGAGTTTCT
The DNA here is from genome assembly GCA_036306885.1 of Longicatena sp. Lineage (GTDB taxonomy): Bacteria > Bacillota_I > Bacilli_A > Erysipelotrichales > Erysipelotrichaceae > JAXJYR01. Next base: position 7,031 of record JAXJYR010000316.1, on the reverse strand, counting down.
TCATCATTTACGGCTTGAGTAAACATTTTAATCGATTTAACGAAATGCGAATCGCAAGCTACTTCTTCGCTTGTTTCTTGCCCTTTTTTACGGTAGTTTAAAATTGGTTTTAATTCATCTGGTGCAGTGAAAATACGATCTGTTGATAAGATTCCTTCACTTCCCCAAACGTTTAATGAACATTGATATTCATTGTCCATTCCAAATTCTCCAAAGAATGTTTCTTTGGCATCATTGGTAAACATGTAGCTTCCATACATATCTACACCATCTTCACTATATGTTTTTAAAGATGCGCTACGTAGTTTAATCGAATCTCCTAATAAACGAGTCGCAAGCTTAATTACATATCCTCCAGCATCAAGTAATGCTCCTCCACCTAATGCTTTGTTGTAGCGGAAGTCATTTTGGGCACGCATTGGGAATCCAAAACGAGCATGGTACGAATGAACACGTCCAATGGCACCATCTTTTAAACGTTCGATAATATCATCAATTTGTGAGTGATATTGGAACATGTAGTTTTCATGTAAAGCTAATCCTTTTTCGCTTGCTAATGCAATGAGTTCACTACTATCTGCATAAGAAGTTGTAGAAGGCTTTTCCACAAATACATGTTTGTTGTTGGCAATCGCTAGTTTTGCCCATTGGTAGTGTAATGCTGGTGGAAGTGGTAAGTAAATCGCATCTACTTCATCACTTGTTAATAATGCATGGTAGCTATCAAAGATTTTTCCACCATATGTATCCACAAAGTTTTGGGCTTTCGCAAGCTCACTTTGTTTCATTGCATCTGTTAATGTTCCGTTCCATTCTGCTTCATTCGCAACCGCAACACCTGCGTATTCAATTCCTTCCACTTGTTTTAAAGATGGTAAGAAACGACGAAAGGCAATTTCAGAAGGACATATAATTCCAATTCTAATTGTTTTCATATTATACCTCCAATAGTGATAATACGTTACGTAATTGAATATTTAAAGTGTTGTTTACTTGGACAAGGGTGTTTAATGTTGCATAATCACACCAGAAGTATCCATCATCTTCAGAAATTTCCACATCATTTTTATCAATTTCCATAATCACATTGCGATTTTGTTCATGATAGAAACGCCCACCTTCTTCTGAAAGTAAAACATCGATGCGAATATCTTCATTACGTTCTAATTTATCCATGAAAAGCTGAGTTACTTGATCATGTTCTTTGTCTAAGTGAGAAGGTTCTACTTGTACACTTGGTCCAAATTCAACCAAATCAAAACACCCAACTTCTTTTTTTGCTTTAATTAAAAATTTACGAATTCCATTATCAACACATGTAAACAATCCAAATAACGCAATTCCTGTTGCTTCAAATAATGGTTGGGTCCAATGTGTAACCTCGCGACCTTCAATCATGATATCACAGAACACTACTTTAAAGTCATGATCGGTGTGATATACAATTCCATGGTCATCAAAAATCCATTGATCCATTTGTTTTAATGGCACAAAACGTTCATGAGTTTCTTCAAACATTTTAGTATTGTTAATGTATTGATACATTCTTGGTAATAAGAATTCATCTTTTACTCTAAAGACAGATCTAAATAATGCTTTATCGCTAACTTTAGCTTCTAATTCATCTAATTCTGCCTCACTTAAGTTATGGTTATAGAATGGTACACATGATAATACGGTTCTTGTATCCATATTGACAATATTATCAAAATGCATCATTGCTTTAATTTGTCCTAATGTCATCCATTTGAAGTTTGCTTCTACGACAATTTCTTCTTTTTCATCCACTAGAACCATAATGTTACGATTACGCTGTTTATAAAAACGTGAAGATTGTTCACTTTGAATTTGATCCACAATAATCGTATGATCTTTGGCATTCAAAAAGTATTCTAAATATTTAGGTCTTCTTCCCCCATGTTTTTGGGTAAAGTTACTTTTTGTCGCTTGAATCGTAGGTGATAATTGAATTTTATTAATATTTCCTGGTTCAATTTTCGCTTGCATTAAGAAGTGTAATACTCCTTCTTTTACTTGGGCGATGATTCCTAAATATCCAATTTCATGTTGATGAATAATTGGTTGTTGTAACACAACATTTCCTTCTTCATCAATGCGTTCATATCCTTCGATGGTAAAGAAGCTACGATTTTGATTACGAATCACACCTTCTTCTTCATCATAAAACCAATTATTACTTTCTGATAAGCGATTTTTTTCAATCATTACTTTAGTTTTTGCATTTAGTTCATCAATCCATGAATGAATCGTTTCTAGTGAATTCACTTTTCCTTGTTGATCAATCCATGATTCTACAAATAAACGTTTGATGTTATTTTGCATATTTTATCCTCGAACATATGTTTCTTCGTTTGCTAAACGATATAAGTATCTTCCATAAGCTGTTTTTGAGAATTGTTCTGCTAAGTGTAATAATTGCATACGGTCAATATATCCTTTTACATAAGCAATTTCTTCTATACAAGATACATATAATCCACTACGTTTTTGTACTGATGCAACATATTCTCCTGCTTCTAATAAAGCTTCTGGATTTCCTGTATCTAGCCATGCAAATCCGCGACCTAAGATACGTACATTTAAACGTTTACGACGTAAGTATTCATTGTTTACAGCTGTGATTTCTAATTCACCACGTTTACTTGGTTTAATACTTTTGGCAATTTCGATAACATCGTTATCATAGAAATATAAACCTGGTACCGCATAGTGTGATTTTGGTTTTTCTGGTTTTTCTTCTAGTGTTAATACATTGTAATCTTTATCAAATGTCACAACACCATATTCTTCTGGATTATCTACATAGTATCCAAAAATCGTAGCTCCTTCTCTTTTTACAGCTTTTTCTAATGTCGCAGAGAAGTGTCTTCCATGGAAAATGTTATCCCCTAAAATCAAACATACACGATCGTTTCCGATAAATTCCTCACCAATGATAAAGGCTTCTGCTAATCCTCTCGGTGCATCTTGAATTGCATATTCAATTTTTAATCCTAAGTGTTTACCATCACCTAATAATTCTTGGAACACCACAACATCACGTGGTGTTGAAATAATTAAAATTTCACGAATTCCTGCTAACATTAAAGTTGATAGTGGGTAGTAAATCATTGGTTTGTCATAAATAGGAAGTATTTGTTTAGATACGGCACGAGTTAAAGGATATAACCGCGTCCCACTTCCTCCTGCCAAAATAATACCTTTCATTTTATTTTCCTCCGTACATTTTGGAATAGTATTCTGCATATGCTCCACTTGTTACGTTATCCATCCATTGTTTGTTTGCTACGTACCAATCTAATGTTAATACGATACCTTCTTCAAAACATGTTTCTGGATACCATCCAAGTTCTTCTTTAATTTTTGTTGGGTCAATTCCATAACGACGATCGTGTCCTTTACGGTCTGCCACATATTTAATTAATTCTTCTGATACTGTATCATCTAATTTTGTTTTTACATAATCGATAATTGTTTTTACGATGAAGATGTTTGGACGTTCATTGTGTCCTCCAACGTTATATACTTCACCTAATCTTCCAGCGTTGATTACCATATCAATTGCTTTACAGTGGTCTTTTACATATAACCAGTCACGAATGTTCATTCCATCTCCATACACAGGTAAGTTTTTGTGTGCACATGTGTTGTTGAAAATAAGTGGAATTAATTTTTCTGGGAATTGGTAAGGACCATAGTTGTTTGAACATCTAGTGATGTTGATTGGCATTTTGTATGTATCAGCGAAAGCTTGTACAAACATATCCGCACTTGCTTTTGATGCAGAGTATGGTGAGTGTGGACATAAAGGTGTAGTTTCCATAAAGAATCCTTCATCTCCTAAAGAACCATATACTTCATCTGTTGAAACTTGTAAGAATTTTACCCCTTCTTTATATATATCGTCTCCTACAGACCAGTGTTTACGAGCCATTTTTAATAAGTTTACAGTCCCAATTACATTTGTTTCCACAAAGATTTCTGGGTGTAAAATACTTCTATCTACGTGACTTTCAGCCGCAAAGTTTACTACATAATCAAAATCATATTCTGTAAATAAACGATCTACTAATGCTTCATCACAAATATCTCCTTGGACAAATACATGACGTTCATCATTTTCAACCGCTTTTAAGTTTTCTAAGTTCCCTGCATATGTTAATTTATCTAAATTAACAATTTTGATTTCTGTATATTTTTCTAGCATGTAGTGAACAAAGTTTGAACCAATAAACCCTGCTCCTCCTGTCACTAAGTATGTTTTCATTTCGAACCCTCCATTTATATTTTTTCATTATAATCCACAATAATCTTACTATCTTTTGTAAAATTTTGCAACATTATCTCAAAAATTCATTACCTTTGCGAATTGAAAGTCAAACTTTCTTAGCTTCTTTGACAATATATTGATTCATGCTTATAAATTCCATTAGTTTTAAATCATCTATTTTTAATGTAATTTCAACCCTTTTTAATTGATCATTTGCTCTTCTCATATATTCTTGTAAGTTTAGCACCACTTCTTTTGAATAAATATTAGGTCGATAATAGCTTAAAGTAATATGTGGTGTTAATGGATAGGATAGTGGATAGATGCTTTGAAACGCTTCATACAAACGCATTAACGTTTGATGATGTTCTTCATTCACTGCTTCCATTCCTAACACAATACTTGTTTGGTTCATGCTATAAACACGAACTGGTTTCATTTTTAATTCGAATTTTGGTAAATCATTTAATACCTCAAGTGCTTGTATCCCTATTTCTGCTTTGCTTTGGGCGATGTCCACTAAATTAGCACCATTAACTAAATCATGTAAGGTCATATGCATCGTATGATGTAGTAATGGTTCTGCCATCATTTCACTTTGATTGACTTGATGACACAATGTTTGACATAAAGATAATAGTTTATCATCCTTTAATTCAAAGATCATACTATTTCCATAATATGGTTGTAATGCACCTGTTTCATCTACCTTATAAATTAAATTAGGATTTGTCTCAAAACTTCCATCTTCACGACAATATAAAGAATGAATCGAAAAAGCTTGAATACGCTTTTGCATTTGATTTAATGTTTCCATAAGTTCACCACCTTCGATAGTTTTTGCATAAAAAGAAGTATAGGAAGTGATATCTCTACCACTTCCTATGAAAATGAAAGGCTCTACTAATCTAATTATTTATTCAATTACAATTGCCTCAGTAACTACTTCTGGTGCATATACTTTTTCACCATTTAATAGGGCAAATGCTCTAATTTTGTATTGGTATATACTTCCAGCTTTTAATCCACTACTTGTAAGCGTTGTGTCAGTAGTACGTTTGATTTGACGATATGCTCCTCCATCTTTACTACGATAGATTTCATAATATGCCATACCTACTACTTTATCCCAAGATAATGTAACAGTTGTACCTTCTACTTCTGCTTTGACATTAGTAGGCACCATTGTTTCTAATCCAACAATTCCTGCTACGACATTCGAACCATTTGTCATCACACGATCGACTGAATCATAACGTGCTGCTTTCACTTGGTATTGATAAGTATTGGCTTTCATTGCTTTTGATGTATAAGAAGTTGCATCTTTTCCTAATGTTAGAACTTTTTTCCATGCACCTTCTCCATCTTTACGATAGATAATGTAACGTGTAGCTCCTTCAACACTAGTCCAGCTTAAATCAAATTGGTTGGCTCCATTTGGTGTAATCGTAAGCTCTACTTCACATTGTAATGTTGCCGTCGCTTTCACTTCAACACCTTCACTTACTTCTTCTGCATTTACTGCTTTGACACGATAAGTATATTCTTTACCCGTTTTGACACCAGTTGCGACATATGTTGTTTCACTTGTTTGTACTAATTCTAGCCACTCACCTTCTGATGTTAAACGTTCTACAATATAGCTTTGCGCATCTTGTACTGCATCCCAACTTAATTCAATGGTTTTGTAGTTCACAATACTTGTTACTACATTTTCTACTTCCATTGGTTTTTCTTGTAAAGCATTCATTGCCGCTAATAAAGTAGTATATGCTTCATCAACTTCTTTTTGTGATGCATTTACTTTATCATTTACCATAATTGCATTATTTAAAGCATTACTCAATTCTTCCACAGATGATTCGGTATAAATACTTGTGTCGATTGCTTGGGCATCTTGAATTGCTTGTTGTAATTGTGATTTATCACTTTCTACTGCTAATCTACCATAAGCTTCTACTTCACTCATATGTACATATGCATTAACGTTGTTTTTGGTCATAATCACTTTAATATAACGGGCTTTGATTTCATCTTCAAAGAAATAAGATGTACCTGCTGCTACTTCTAATTCATCATTTTTCTTTTCTGCCACCTTATCAAAGCTTTCATTATCACAGCTGACATATACTTCATATTGATAAGCTCTGGCTTCAGTATCACGATATAGTGGATGTACTTTAATTTCATTCAAGAAGTATTCTTTACCTAAATCAATCACGAAGCTAGAAGGATATTTATCTCCATCCCAGAAGTTTTGTCCACTAATGATACCATCTGTTACTTTGCTACCATCGCCTACACTTGTAATTACATCTTTATATAAGGCTAGGTTTAAGTTCGTAATTACTTCGTTTAATTGGGCGATGATGGCGTCTACTTCTGCTTGCGTTGCATTAGAATCTAAATATACACTGATTGCTTTTTTATAGTAATAACTATAATCTTCTGCATCGGATAGTTTATTTTCTAATTGTACTTTTAATTCATCTTTATAAGTAGAAGTATTATATGGTTCTTTTGCTAATTCTTTTTCTAATCCATTTAACGCAATGGTAATTTCTTCACTTGTTTCTAAAACATTTTCGATTAAATCAACACTACGTGCTAATTGTTGTAGGTAAGCTTTGTTGGTATCATTTTCTTCTGTATTCATGATAATTTCTTTGGCTTGTGTTAATAACTCTTCCAATTTGTTTTCACTAGAACCAAAGACACGTAATTCATAAAAGTTCCCACT
>JAXJYR010000315.1:0-3665 GCA_036306885.1 Longicatena sp. | reverse complement strand
TGATTGTATTACTGGTTCGATTTCGGCATTAGAGCGTTTTAGTAAATGTCCTTATGCCTACTTCTTACGCTATGGATTAAAGATTAAAGATCCGATTCAATTAGGTTTTGCGAATAACTATATGGGAACATTAGCGCATTACATTATGGAGTCTTTATTACATGAAGGAAGTAAGGAGGCATTCCTGCAACTAGATCCCGATACCCTTCAACAAATCATTGATAGTGAAATGAAGATTGTCGAGGATGTCTTCCCGAATAAGAAAGAATACTTACAATTCTTAGCAAAACGGATTTACCATGCGATGTGGCAATGTATCAAACGGTTCCAAAAACAAGAAGCTACTTCGGCTTTTACACCATGGCAAGTAGAGCATAACTTTGAATATCCATTGGTCTTTGATGAAGCAACATTAAAACTTATTGGTATCATTGATCGTATTGATATTACTTCTAGCTATGCGATGGTATTTGACTATAAGAGTTCTCCAAAAACGATGAGCTTAGATGACTTTAAGTGTGGATTATCGCTACAATTACCCGTTTATTCAACGATTGTGAAGGAACACTTTCATAAAGAAGTAGCTGGTACTTACTATTTCTCGATGAAAAATGAAAATGTGGCATTACCATATGCAAGTATCAAACGTCGTGGGGATATTGGTTTACATGTTTTAGATGATGAACAAAAACAAGAATTGCTTCGTAAACAACATATGCATGGTGGGATGGCTTATAGTCAAGAAGTTAAAACTTATGATCCAGAAGGAAGCTATTTAAAAAACATTAGCAAATATAACAATTTAAATGAAATCATTGACCAAACCAAAGCAATTTTACAAAAAATTGTATCTAATATTTTATCAGGTAATATTGCGATTGCCCCAACGAAGGACGCATGTACCTTCTGTAAAATGAAGGAAATTTGTCGTCATCATGGAGGTTATCGTGAAAGCGAACCATTAATTGATGATAAAAAAAATAAGGAGGTGGAAGCATGACACAGTGGAATCCAGCCCAATTAGAAGCCATTCAAACCCGTGATAAAAACATCTTAGTTTGTGCTTCTGCAGGTAGTGGAAAAACAACAGTATTAATTGCCCGTTTAATGGATTTGGTCGTCAAAGATCGTATCTCAATTGATAATATCTTGGCAATGACCTTTACCGAAGCTGCGGCCAATGAAATGAAAAAACGTTTAGCTTCGGCCTTAAATGAACAATTAGAAAAAGCTCGTGAAGATGATAATGAAAGTGAAATTGCATACTTAAACCAACAATTATCATCCTTACAAACAGCTAGTATTTCAACGATTCACTCCTTTGCCTTATCAATTGTGCAAAAATATTACTATATGATTGGCTTAAGTGCACAACGTGTTACAAATATCTTAGACCCTGCCTCTGTACGTATTTATAAACAACAAGCACTGGAAAAAGCCTTTTTAACGCAATATCAAAAACAAGATGATGCCTTTTTAAAGCTATGTGAAATCTTCTCTGCTCGTCCTGAGGATGAAGAAGCATTAAGAAGCTTTGTCGTGAAGATGGAAGAAAATGCGGCAGCGCAACCGAATCCAGTTGAATGGTTAGAACATTTAACGGATAGTTATTTACCTAAGAGTTCCATTTCCCAATTTGATGAAATGATTTTAGAACCCTTCTTTATGTATCTTCAACGTATGGTGGAACCATATGTAGACTTATTAAACCAATTAAGTGATGTCGGAAATATGCCTGATTTTCTAGCGGATGATAAAATAGAAGCTTTAAATCAAAAGGTAGCCAATGCCAAACAATTATTACAATGTACGAAATCACGTGATTATGGCAACTTTATGGCTTACTATCGCTTATGCTTAGATAAATTATTACCCGAAACCCCACGTAAGAAAAATATTGATGCCACCCTTAAAGAGAACTACAAAGCTTTAAGAGGAGATATTCATAAACTAGAGGATGAAATAGTGGGGAAAATCTTCCCTGAGGATATCTTATTAGCTGATATGGCAAGGATGTTACCATATGTGGAAAAGCTGATTGAAATTTGTAAAGACTATCGCCAAGCATTCCAAGATGCTAAAGAAAAAGCGCAAGGAATTGACTTTGATGACATGGAACACTATGCTTTAGAAATTCTTCGTTGTAATGACTTTGAGGTCGCAAATCGTTTACGTGAACAATACCATGAAATCATGGTCGATGAATTCCAAGATAGTAACGCTGTACAAGATTCAATGGTACAACTAATTTGTCGTAAAAATAATGTCTTCCGTGTAGGAGATGTCAAACAATCCATCTATGGTTTTCGACATGCCCGTCCTGAATTAATGAAAGGACTTATGCAACATCAAGGTGCATATGATAAGGTTATCTGCTTAAACAATAACTACCGTTCAAAATATTCAATTGTCCAATTTAATAATGAATTATTTGAACGTTTAATGAATGTCGACGGCTTTGATAAAGGTTTTGATGAAGCGGACTATGCTTATACCGGAATTCCAGCCCAACAAGAAGACAACTACCCAACAACCATTCACTTACTAAATAAAGAAATTTTAAAAGATGCATATAGTGCTGAAAAGTTTAGTGATAATGAAATCAAGGCAGAATATATTTCAAATTGTATTTATGAAATGCATGAACAAGGTGGGAAATGGAAAGATTTTGTCGTTCTCGTGCGTAAAAATAAAGAAATGGATTATTTAAAAGCTTGTTTCGAGCGTTATCGTATTCCTTATTTCATTGCTAGTAAATCTGGTTATTATGAATCAGAAGCTGTTTCTACCTTTATTTCGGTGTTAAAAGCGATTGTCAATCCTTATGATGATATTGCCTTTACAGCGGCAATGATTTCATCCTTCTTTGATAAAAATGAAACTGACTTTACAACCTTAGCGAAATTAAAGAAAGAACATAACTTAAATAACCCTGATAATATGCTATATAGCTATTATGATTGTATGAAACAGTATCCTGATCATACAATAAATAATTTCCGTCGTCTTCGTGCCTTAAGTTTTAAATTAGACTTAGAGGATTTATTAAAGGAACTACTTGAGTACAACAATTATTATCATCTACATTGTTCGCTACAAGAAAAAACGAACTTAGATTTATTCTTTGAAAATGCCATGAACTATGAGAAACAGCATGGTGGTGGATTATCAGGATTCTTATCATTGATTGAAGAAATTCGTCAAGAAGGAAGTGGAGAAGCCATTCCGATTGATTCTGATGCCGATGTGGTGCGTGTCATGAGTATCCACCAATCAAAAGGTCTGCAATTTAAAAATGTCTTCTTATGGTCTACCAATAAATTAGATGTGCCTGAATTTAGAAACTTTGGAATTGTCGATGCTACAATGGGACTTGGTTTACGTTCAATGCAATTACCAGAACGTTTCCATCATTCAACCCTGCTAAGACTGGCGATGGAACAAAAGAAAACCCGTGAAAACCTAGAAGAAGAAATGCGTATTTTATATGTAGCGACAACTCGCCCGCAACAACAATTGCATATTGTCGAGTTTAGCGATGTAGCCGATAAATTAAACACCTTAAATACTCATACCATCTATACGCATAAAAACTATACCGCATGGATGCTATGTGCCTTAGCTAAATATTTAGGTGGCGATTATGATTCTTTATTAAATTATTT
>JAXJYR010000314.1:0-5202 GCA_036306885.1 Longicatena sp. | reverse complement strand
GTATTGCCTTTTTCTTTTCTGGTTCTGCTCCATATCGAAGCTTAGATGAAAAATATCCATTTACTGTCAATCGTCACTTCTATTATTTAACTGGTTTAGATAAAGAAGATATGACCTTAATGCTAGTAAATCACAATGGGGTGACAATGGAATACCTATTTATTGAGCCATTTAATGAATTAGAAGCTAAATGGGTAGGTGGTAGAATGAGTGAAGTAGAAGCAAGTAAGATTTCGCAAGTAAATGCCGTCTTACAAAACCAAGACTTCTTACCAACCTTACAAACATTCTTACATCGCACCATGAACCAATATGATGAAGTTATGTTGTATGTCGATTTACATACACAAGAATATAACCAAGAAACAACGGAAACTAAGTTTGCCCAACAAGTAAAATCATATTTCCCACATGCGCATGTTGCCAATGTATATCCTTACATCGCCCAATTACGTTTAGTTAAAGATGATGAAGAAATTGAAACATTAAAACGTTCGATTGAAACAACACGTTTAGGGATTGAATCAATGATGAAACATGCTGAACCTAAAATGATGGAATATGAATTAGAAGCTTATTTTGATTTCGAATTAAAATGTCATAATGCGGACCATTCGTTCCCTAGTATCATCGCAGGTGGTAAAAACGCAACCATTTTACATTATGGTGAAAACAACACTCGCATTAAAGATCGTAGTCTTGTCTTATGTGATTTAGGGGCAGCTCATGACCATATGTGTGCCGACATTACGCGTACATTCCCAATTAATGGTAAATTCACAAAACGTCAAGCTGAAATCTACGACATTGTCTTACGTGGTAATAAAATGATTATTGATGCCATCAAGCCAGGTATGACCTTAGCACAATTAAATCGTATGCTAGTAAAATTTTATCAAAAAGAATTAAAAGAAGTTGGTTTATTAAGTCATGGTAAAACTGTGAGTGATTATTACTGGCACGGTGTTTCTCATATGTTAGGTTTAGATACACATGATGTATCATTAGCTGATTATCAACTACAAGAAGGAAATGTCTTTACCGTAGAACCAGGACTTTATATTGAAGAAGAAAATATCGGTATTCGTATTGAAGATAACGTCTTAGTTACTAGTGATGGATGTATCAACCTAAGTGCTGATATCATTAAAGAAATTGCGGATATTGAAGCATTTATGCAAAAATAAATTTACAAATACACAGTGATTCGCTATACTAAAAATAAATAAAAAGGAGAGAATGATTATGAAAAAATTTATGGAAGAATTTAAAACGTTTGTTATGCGTGGAAATGTTCTTGACCTAGCTGTTGGGGTAATCATTGGGGGAGCATTCCAAAAAATTATTACATCTATGGTAAACGATATCATTATGCCAGTTATCACTTTAATCACAGGGGGTATTGACTTTAAACAATGGTTCCTTGCATTAGATGGAAACACATATGCTACCCTTGAAGATGCGCAAAAAGCTGGTGCTGCGACATTAAACTATGGAGTATTTATTACAGAAGTGATTAACTTCTTAATTATAGCATTTGTTATCTTTATGATCGTAAGAACAGTAAACAAAATTGCAGAAGCTGCTAAACCAAAAGAAGAAGAAGTTCCTGCAGCACCTACAACTAAAAAATGTCCACACTGTTGCAGTGAAATCGCAATCGAAGCTACTCGTTGTCCAAACTGTACAAGTGTATTAGAAGCTGAATAAAAACATAAAAAATAGATGATGGATTAATAATAATAAACCATCATCTTTTTTTATTAAAACAATATTGAAATAGCACCTTTGAAACAGGCAATTCCAAGTGGAATCAGAATCAAGGTACAACAAAACAAAATTCCAATTAACATCAAAAATAGTGCTAATGGTAATCTAAAGACCACCCATAAAATCATTGATAAAAAAGCACCAGTTACATAAAAACCAATTCTACACAATAAAATCAAAATAAATAACCCAATAATAAAGCTCATTACTATTCCCCCTCATCAAATCATTTATTGATAGCTGCATTATATGTGAAAATCTTTCTTTTGACAACTTACAAAATTCTTACAACGAAAAAAGCTAGACTTCATATTAGCCTAGCTAAGTTTCTTATTTATTACGTGCCTTTTGAATATGATATACGATTTCACTGGCAAAGCGTTGTGAAACCATTGCACTTGCGGCATGTGCTAGTTTGGTAAATACACCTGGGAAAATCAATTGTTTCTTTTGTAAGGTTTGATCAATGGCATATGTCGCTACTTCACTAGCATCCATTCCTGCAATCGCAAAGGAAGAATTTGCTACTTCGTTAAATTCTGTTTTTACTGGTCCTGGACATAACACTGAAATTCTTACATTACTTTTCGCTTTTTGTAATTCTTTATTAATTGCTAATGATAAACGTAATACATATGCTTTGGTTGCATAATAGGTTGCCATCATTGGTCCAGGGGCAAAAGCAGCTATACTTGCCACATTTAAAATATATCCATGATTTTGTTGTTTGAAGCGTTTTACAAAATATTTAGTTAAGATGTGTAATGCGGTAATATTGGTTTGAATCATATTAATTTCTTTTTGTTCATCTGTTTCATCAAAGAATCCTAAATCTCCAAATCCTGCATTATTTATCACAAGTTCGATTGATTCGTCTTTTAATGCTTTACATAAACCTTTTACTTGTGATACTTGTGATAAATCACATACACATACTTGCACATCACAATCCAATTCAGCTTTTAAATCCAATAATAATTGTTCACGACGTGCTACTACAATTAAATCCCATCCTCTACTTGCAAGTACTTTTGCCATTTCTTTTCCAATCCCACTACTTGCACCTGTAATCAAAGCTTTCATTCTCATCACCATTCCTTTGTGTTCATTATACGTGGTTTAAAGATTAGATTCAATCATTATCCTATCAATAAATTTTGATAGGTTCTCGCTATTTCCTCACCTTTCATTCCATGTCTCAATAATAATTCAGATGCGACACTACAACGTTCTTGTAAGAATCGGGTAATACTTTCATTTAAGTTTTGATACTGTTGAAGACGTTCTAATTGAAGCGTAAGTACCATCGGATAACAACTTTTTTGTGGTAGAAACAACTGTTTTAATTCATCACGTACTATTTGATAATCCATTTGATATTGTTTCATCACATCGGCGAATAAACGATGATGATGTAAAAGCGATAATAAAAAATGTTGGCTCCCCACATAACAATGTCCAAGTGATATCGCTTCATGATAAGCATAAATCAAATAAGTATTAATATCTTGCATTTTCTCACCACTTTCAATATATGTACTATCGTTAATATGTGTGACTTATTTTCATTTATGCACATTGACAAAAAATAATACATCACTACAATTAAATTATCGGGGTGAACACTATGATTTATACACTAACATTCAATCCAGCTTTAGATTATGTAGTACATGTTACTAATTTTAAAGAAAATCACACTAATCGTTCCAATAAAGAAATGATTTTTTATGGTGGTAAAGGAATCAACATTTCTTTTGTTTTAAAGGAATTTAAGCTTGATTCAACTGCGCTAGGATTCATCGCAAGTTTTACGGGCGATGAGCTTCAAAGAGGCTGTCAAGCGCATGGTATCGATACTGATTTTATTCGAGTTGAGCATGGTATGACACGTATTAATGTAAAATTAAAATCAAATGTTGAAACTGAAATTAATGGGATGGGACCACAAATTGAAGCACATCATCTTCACCAATTAGAAGACCAATTATCAAAGCTAAAAGATGGTGATATCTTAATCTTATCTGGTTCAATTCCCAAAGGCATGAGTGATCATACTTATGCACGCCTTTTATCATTACTACAAACTAAAAATATTATGAGTATTGTCGATAGTACTGGAAATTTATTATTAAATACCTTAAAATATCATCCTTTTTTAATCAAACCAAACATTCATGAATTAGAAGCTTTGTTTGATGTCCAAATCAACACGAAAGAAGAACTACTCCCTTACGCAAATAAACTACAAGAAATGGGTGCAAAAAATGTCTTGATTTCATGTGGAAAAGATGGGGCCTTCTTGTTAGATGAATTCCATCAAGTACATATGATAGAAGCATGTAAGGGTGAATGTAAAAATAGTGTAGGTGCTGGAGATTCCATGGTTGCGGGCTTTTTAGTCGGTTATTTAAAGCACAATAGTTACCACAAAGCATTGTTGTATGGTAGTTTAGCTGGTAGTGCAACTGCCTTTCAAGATGGATTAATGACTTATCAAGATTTTCAAGCACTATATACGGAGGTAGGTGAAACAAATGCATAAAAAATATTTCTTTTTTGATATTGATGGTACTCTAACTGATCGTCAAACCGGTATAATTGTCCCTAGTGCACAACTTGCTTTAGATAAGCTACAAGCTGCAGGTCATTTTGTGGCGATTGCGACAGGACGTGCTCATTATAAGGCAATCAATTTCTTACATGACTGTCATCTTCATAACATGGTATGTGCAGGTGGTGGAGCATTATTAATCAATGATGAATTAATTGTCAATCATCCCTTAAACAATCAAGCCGCAAAAAATCTCATTCAAGAAGCTATCCAGCAAAACTATGGAATTTTAGTCATGTTAGATGATTCCATTGATGTTTATGCAAAGGATGATTTATTTCGTCAACAAGTGATTGAACGCAAAGAACCAACTCGTTATTTCATTGATAAAACACTCGATTATGATAAGCTTGATACCATTTATAAAGTATATATCGCTGTACCAATTGGTAAAGAAGATACACTACCTTCTTTAAAGGATTTAGGTTATTTACGTTTCGAACAGGAATATATTAATGTTCAATATGATGCCAAAGATCAAGGCATCATTGAAATGATGAATTATTTAAATGCTCCACTAGAAGATGTTGTCGTCTTTGGAGATGATATGAATGATTTAGTTATGTTTGATGAGCGCTGGACAAGTATTGCGATGGGTAATGCTTGCGATGAACTAAAACAAAAAGCAACTTATGTTACCAAAAATAATATTGAAGATGGTATTTATGATGCTTGTGTACAATTTGGATGGATATAAAATATCCATTCTTTTTTATTTTTAGAAATGCCACATAAGTCATCATTGTATAAAAAAGTATACATTTATTTTGTAATAATTTACTTGTGTTTTTTTCTATTTCTTTAATAAGGTTTTGGTT